>NZ_CDWRCL010000152.1:0-9729 GCF_977927575.1 Frankia sp. CcCS3 | reverse complement strand
CTGGAGTACTAGGCCGATAAGCCGAGCGGCTGAGCCAAGCGGTTAAGCCGGGCGGCTAAGCGTCGGACAGGCGCCGCAGCACGTTGCGGTCCGTATGGGCGACCGGGTCGGACACCCGCTCGTGATCGATGGTGGTCGTGGAGGTGTAGGCGAAGCTCCCGTTATCGGTGACGGTGATGCTCACCTCGTAGCGGATGCTGTTCGCCGCGCGAGCCAGGTAGGGGTTGGACAGGATACCGTATGTGGGGGAGCCGGCCTGCGCCCGCAGGGTGAAGTCGGTCGCGTCCGGCGCCACGGCACCACCAGCGATCAGGACCGTACCGCGGGGCACCATGAAGCACCGCATGACGTGGCCGAGATCGGCGTCCCACAGCCAGTAGCCGATCTCAGTGTGGAACGCCTTCTCCTCGCCGGCCCGCCACGCGGCCATGTGGTAGTCGAGGCCGTAGAGACACTGCGGGCCGTTGTCCACGGGACCGAAGGGCTTGAAGGTGACCCTCTCGCGGTACGGGGTCTCGATAATCGAGCCCTCGGCGTTGCCGAAGGCAACGTCCACCCCCTGGTTGCCCTCCCACTCACCGGCCAGGGCCGCCAACGGACCGAACTCCGGGCCGGCTTTTCCCGTCTCCCCAGTCTTTCCCGTCTTTTCCGTCAAGGCGAACCCTCCTTGGGCGAGGAACCATCTATAGCCGGAACAAGCCCGGAACATCTCGACATTACTGTCAAATTCTTGCAAGCCGCTGTTGCGCGACTCTCAAGACGCGCAAGACGGCACATTCACCGTGCTCACGGATCCGCCATCAAGATCGAATATTTCACTGGTCTCATGGGGCACGGCGTCACTTTGGTGAGCACGGCGCCGCTTTGGAGTCGAAATGAAATAACTTGCGCGTTTCGAACCCTCCACAGGCCTGTGACCTGCGATGATGCTCTCGATCACGTATTTGTTACTTCATTACGTCCCCTTTGGTGATCACGGCGCCGCTTCAGTTTTGCGTGGTGGTGTTGCGGGGGTGGGCGGCTTCGTGTTCGTAGGTCTGCCAGCGCCCGAGGATGTCGCGTTGGGCGAGTGCCGCGAGCTCGTCGGCTTCGTCGGGGTTGACGGTGTTGAGGAGGGTGAACCGGGACTCGGTGGCGGCGAACTCGCTGAAGGGGATGGACGGTGCCCGCGAGTCGAGGGAGAACGGCCTTTCCGCTCGGGGGTCGACCCGGTAGAGCGGCCAGTATCCCGATTTCACCGCGGCTTTCTGGTGGGCCATGCCGTCGGTCATGGTGATGCCGTGGGCGATGCAGTGGCTGTAGGCGACAATGAGGGACGGGCCGTGCCAGCTGGCCGCCTCGTTGAAGGCTTTCACCGTGTGCTGGTCGTTGGCGCCGAGGGCGACCTGCGCGACGTACACGTCGCCGTAGGCGGCGGCGAGCAGCCCGAGGTCTTTCTTGCGGGTCCGTTTGCCGCCGCCGGCGAACTTCGCGACCGCGGCGCGCGGCGTCGACTTCGACGCCTGCCCACCGGTGTTGGAGTACACCTCGGTATCGAGGACGAGCACGTTGACGTCGCGCCCCGACGCGAGCACGTGGTCGAGGCCGCCGAAGCCGATGTCGTACGCCCACCCGTCCCCACCGATGATCCACACGCTTTTGTCGACGAGGTCGTCGAGAACAGCGTCGAGGGTGGTGTCGTGGTCGACGGTGGCCAGCCGTCGGCGTAGTTCGGCCACCCGCTGGCGTTGGTCGAGGATGCCGGCCTCGGTCGACTGGTCGGCGGTGAGCAGCGCCTCGACGAGCGTGCCGCCGACCGTCGCGGTCTGTGCGCGCAGCAGCCGGCGGGCCTCGCGGGCCCGGGTGTCGAGCGCGAGGCGTAGCCCGAGCCCGAACTCGGCGTTGTCCTCGAACAGCGAGTTCGCCCAGGCCGGGCCGCGGCCGTCGGTGCCCGCCGACCAGGGTGTGGTCGGCAGGTTGCCGCCGTAGATGGACGAGCATCCCGTGGCGTTCGCGACGATGATGCGGTCACCGAACAGCTGCGTGAGCAGTTTGAGGTAGGGCGACTCCCCGCAGCCGGCGCAGGCGCCGGAGAACTCGAACAGCGGCTCCCGTAGCTGCGAGCCGCGGACCGTGTCCGGTGGGGCGAGCGCCGGTGGGACCGCCGGCAGCGTTTCGCGGAACGCCCATCCGGCGCGTTCCTCCTCGAAGCGGGGTGCGGCGTCGACCATGTCCAGGGCGCGATGGCCCTCGATCTCCCGGCTCTTCGCCGGGCACGCCTCGACGCAGATGCCGCAGCCGGTGCAGTCGTCCGGTGCCACCTGCACCGCGAGCCGGAACGCCGCGAGGGTGCGGTCCTTCGGCTTTTTGTGCCGGAACGACGCTGGCGCGCCGGCGAGCTGCGCCGGCTCGAACAACGTCATCCGGATGGCGGCGTGCGGGCAGGAGATCGCGCACTTGCCGCAGTCGATGCACAGGTCCGCATCCCACACCGGAAGCTCGCGGGTCAGGCCGCGTTTCTCGTACCGGGCCGTCCCGACGGGGAAGGTGCCGTCAGCCGGTAGTGCGCTGACGGGAAGCAGGTTCCCCTCCCCCGCCATGATCCGCGCCGTCACCTGCCGGACGAACGCGGGCGCCTCGCCGAGCAGCTGCCGGCGCGCCTGCCCCGTGACCACACGAGCCTGCAGGTCGACCTCGTGCAGGGCGTCGAGCGCGGCATCGATGGCGGCGAAGTTACGCTGCAGCACGGCGTCACCGCGTTTGCCGCGGGCGGCGCGGACCCCGTCCTTGACCGCCGCGATCGCCTCGTCGCGGTCCAGCAGACCGGACAGCGCCAGGAAACAGGTCTGCAGCACCGGGCTTACGATCCCGGGCATGCCGGCCTGCTTCGCCACCCGGTCGGCGTTGACGACGAACAGGCGCGCACCCCGGTCAAGCAGGTGCCGCTGCGCGTCGGCCGGCAGATAGTCCCACACCTTCTCCGGCGCATGCGGGCTGTTGAGCAGCACGGTGGCACCCGGCGCGGCCACGGCGAGCACGTCCACCCGTTCCAGCAGCGAGGACTGATGACAGCCCACGTACTGGGCGTTCTGGATAAGCCACGGGGAGTCGACCGGTCGTGGCGACAGCCGCAGATGCGAGACCGTCATCGACCCCGACTTCTTGGAGTCGAACACAAAGTACGCCTGCGCGTGCAGCGGCGTGCGAGCGGCGACGATACCGGCCGTCGCCCGCGTGGCACCCACGGTGCCGTCGCTACCGAGCCCGTAGAACACCGCCCGCAGCACGTCATCCGGCTCCGGGACACGGTCGTCGTCCACCTCGAGCGACAGGTCCGTGACGTCGTCGCGGATACCCACCGTCACCTCCCGACGCGGCGCCGCGCCGGCCAGCTCGTCGAACACCGCCGCCGCCATCGCCGGGGTGAACTCCTTCGACGCCAACCCGTAACGGACACCGATCACCCGCGGCATCCGCTCGGGCCGTTCCGCGAACGCGGCGACGACGTCCAGCCGCAACGGCTCACCCGACGCGCCCGGCTCCTTCGTCCGGTCCAGGACCGCGACCGACCGCACCGTCGAGGGCAGGCACGCGAGCAACGCCCGGCCGTCGAAGGGACGGAACAAGCGGACCTGGACGAACCCGACCCGCTCGCCTCGCTCGACCAGCCGGGTGACCGCCTCCCGCACCGCCGACCGACCCGACCCCATGACGACCACGACCCGCTCGGCCTCGGGATGACCCTGATACTCGAACAGGCGGTAGGCCCGGCCCGTCGCCGCGGCCAGCCGGTCCATCACCCCCTGCACAATCCCGGGAACCGCGGCGTAGAACGTGTTCGACGCCTCCCGGGCCTGGAAGAACGTGTCGGGATCCTGGGTGGTGCCCCGGATCACCGGGCGGTCGGGGGACAACGCCCGGCGGCGATGGGCATCGATATGCTCGGCCGCCAGCAGACCACCTAGCGTGCCGTCGTCGAGCAACGCCACCTCGTTCAACTCGTGCGACGTGCGGAAACCGTCGAAGAAGTGCAGGAACGGCACCCGCGACTCGAGCGTTGCCGCCTGCGCCACCGCGGCCAGGTCATGCGCCTCCTGCGGCGACGCCGAACACAGCATGGCGAAACCGGTTGACCTCGCCGCCATCACGTCGCTGTGATCACCAAAGATCGACAGTGCGTGCGTGGCCACGGTCCGGGCCGCGACGTGGAGAACCATCGGCGTGAGCTCACCGGCGATCTTGAACATGTTGGGCAGCATCAGCAGGAGACCCTGCGAGGCGGTGAACGTCGTCGACAGCGCACCCGCCTGCAACGCCCCATGCACCGCGCCGGCGGCACCACCCTCGCTCTGCAGCTGGACGACCTCGGGCACCGCACCCCACAGGTTCGGGCGGCCCTTCGCCGCCCACGCATCGGCCAGCTCCCCCATAGCCGACGCCGGGGTGATCGGATAGATCGCGATCACCTCGCTCGCCCGGTAGGCCACCAACGCGGCGGCCTCGTTCCCATCGATCGTCTTCTGACCCATGCATCCCAGACTCAGGCGTCCGGAGACGGATCGAGGGGGGACTTCCTTCCCGTCCCCGAAGGCGGAAGTCACCAGTATCCGACTCCCGGCCACGTGACCGATCCAGAAACAGCCGTAGTCTGCTGGTGAACCGGACGCGGAAGCTTGAGGGTCCGGCCGAGGAGGCACGACGTCCCTCCGCCGCCGGGCGGAGCGCGCGACCGGGAGCGAGGATGCGGTGAAGGTCGTGGCGATCGCCAGCTACAAGGGCGGGGTAGGCAAGACCACGCTCACCGCAAACATCGGCGCCGCGATCGCCCGGCTGGGGAGACGGGTACTGATGATCGACCTGGACCCGCAGGCGAACCTGACCTTCTCCTTTTACCGGCCCGAGACCTGGCGGACGGACCTCGCCGACCACCGGAGAACCGTCAAGGCGTGGTTCGAGTCGTGGCGGCCGGAGACCACCCCACCGCCCCTCGCGGGGTACGTGACCACGCCGTCGATCGTCAACGCCGCCGTCGCCGCGGGCGGCAGCACGCTGGACCTGCTCGCGTCGCACCTCTCGCTCGGCGACATCGAGATGGACCTCACCGCCAGGCTGGGCGGGGCGCGGGCCCACCGGTCCACCAGGTACTACTTCGACGTCTACCAGCGGCTGGCCACCGGGCTGGCGTCCTTCTCCACGTACGACTACGACCTTGTGCTCATCGACTGCCCGCCGAACTTCGGAGTCATCACCCGGGCCGCGATCGCCGCCTGCGACCACCTGCTCATCCCGGCCCGGCCGGACAACCTGTCGACGCTGGGCATCGAACATCTGATGAGCAGACTGGGCCGGTTCGTCTGGGAGTACAACAGGGTCGCGGAGTTGCAGTCCGGGATGCATCCGGCCGTGAAACGACTCGAACCGCGGGTGCTCGGTGTTGTTCTCATGATGGTCCAGTACTACGGCGGTCGGCCGACCAGCTTCCTGCGGCCCTACATCCACCAGGCATCGAGTCTCGGACTTCCAGTGTTCGAGTCGATGCTCCGCGTAAGTAACCGGAGCTTCGCCGGAGCAGCTGGAACCCAACTGCCGGCGGTGCTGTCCGCAGATCTCCCGCCCGAGGTGGCCCGGGAGCTGATCAGCCTGGTCGAGGAGTTCCTCCGGCGGGTCGGGGCGGCCAGCCGCGGGGCGGGTCCGTTACGTAGGCCCGTCGCGTAGGCGAGATCCAGAGGCCCCGGCGCCCAGCCAGTCATGATCGACATTCTCCGAGACACACCTCGAGTAGTGATCCTGCCGCTTCTCGTTCTCGTCGAAGCGGGGCAGAACTCGCAAGTCGGGACTTGATCGTCTGGTGGTCGGGGGTAGCGACAACCACCCCCTTGGAGCGTGTAACATCGCAGTCGTTCGCGGGTGAGACATCCGCGACCACCTGTCCGGGTGGCGGAATGGCAGACGCGCTAGCTTGAGGTGCTAGTGCCCTTTAACGGGCGTGGGGGTTCAAGTCCCCCCTCGGACACTCTCGTTTGTACATGATTGCTTGAGGCTGGGCTTCGGCGATCACTCGGTGGGCTCCCGGCTCGTAGATCAGCTGGAGCCCGAGCTGGGTGTAGATCTCGGCCTTGTCGGCTGGGTCGGCCTCAGCGAGGACCGTGACGATGTCGCCCATGACGGTGACGATGTCGCTGATCTCCTGTTCAGTCATGCGCTGACGGTCGGTGGTGGTCCGGAGGCGGGCCTGGGCGGCGGCGCGTTCGGTGTTGGCTTTGGCGGTCCAGCGGGCGACGAGGGCGGGGTCGGTGCCGGCTTCGAGGGCGAGCCGGTATCGCTCCAGCTTGGCGTCGCAGTCGGCGACGGCCTTCCGTGCTTGGGCGAGGTTGGCGTCACGGCCGATGTCGGTGTCGTCGTCCTGGGCGGCGGTCAGGGCGGCGATGGTCACAGGGAGCCGGGGCGGGGTGAAGGCGCGGGCGAGCCAGCGGTCGAGGTGGGGGACGATGAGTTCCTCGCGGACGTAGACGCTGCGGGGGTGGTGGACGTGGTTGGCGAGGGCGTACTGGTCGGGGTAGACGCAGCGGTAGTGGGGTTTGCCGTTGTTCCAGCTGCCCTGCATCCGCCGCTGGCAGATCCCGCAGCGCATCCGCCCACGGAGCTGGTAGGGGTGCCGGGTGCGTTTGGGCTCGCGCGGCCCGCTCGGATCACGCTTGCGGGCGGCGTAGCGGGCTTTGACCTGGGCGAAGGTGTCGTCGTCGACCAGCGGCGGATGGACGATCGCGGCGGAGTAGATCCAGGTGTCGGGGTTGTTCCACCGCATTCGGGTCTCGTAGCCGAGGGCGACGTCCTCGGCGTCGAGAAGGACCTCGTCCTTGCGCTGGCGGTTCCAGACCTGACGGCCGGTGTAGCGGGGGTTGGTCAGGATGGCACGCAGCGCCGGTTTGAACCAGGCGATACCGGTCCTATGCGGGTTGCGTGCCGGATCATGCGCTGACGGGCTGGGGATGCCGTCGGCGGTGAGTCCCTCGGCGATCGCGTACAGCCCGCGGCCTGCGGCGTACTCGGAGAAGATCCTGGCCACGATGGGGCTGGTGACCGGGTCGGGTTCCAGGACGTGGAGGCGTTTGCCGTCGGCGGCCTTGGCCGGGTTGGGGTGGGGGCCGGCGTCGGCGATGCGGTAGCCGTAGGGCGGCCGGCCGCCGAGGTAGCGGCCTTCGGTCTTGGCCTGGGCTGCCATCGCGGTCCGTACCCGGATCTTGATGCGGTTCCGTTCTCCCTTCGACATGCCCCCGAACACTGACATGATCAGGTCGTGGGCTTCCGAGGTCGGGTCGATCGGCCCGCCGACCTCGGGCACCCACAGCGCGACGCGATAGTGGGTGAACAGCGGGAAGATCAGGCTGAACTGGTTGCCGTAGAACGCCCGATGCGGCTCGCCGATGACAACCGCATCGAAACCCCGATCGGGGTTCCGGAGGGCGTCGAGTAGCAGGCTGGCCTGTGGACGGCGCTTCCAGGGCAGGGACCGGGAGTGCCCGACGTCAAAGTACTCGGCGACGATCTCCCCGTGCTTCTCCGTCAGGGCTCGTGCGCGGGCGATCTGCCAGTTGCGGGAGGCCTCTGGATCCTGCTGGTCTTCGGTGGAGACCCTGCCGCAGAACGCGAGTCTGATCATGGGGGCGGTCCTTTGTGGTGAGGCGACGCGGATGAGTCTGAGGTGGGCGGATCTTTCCGCGGCATGTTCGCTTCGGTCCCGGGTGTTCGGCCGGAACGGGTGGATTGTGCTGCCAGCAGGATACGTAGCAGTGCCCGTGCCGCCGAGGGGGTGAGGGTCGGCGGCCCGTCCGGGAGGAGTATGAGAAAGACCTCGTCGCTTTGGGTGTCTTGATAGTAACGTCCAGCTCCATGGGGATGCTTATCCGCCTGCCGTCCATTCAGCGCGGGTCCAGGACCGTCGGGGGACGTTTTATGGTCGACCGAGCCCTCCGCATCATCCGGGGAGCAGCTTGCGTCTTGTCCTGGCCTGGTCATCGGCACGGCTTTGGCGCAGCGAAGGGGAGGGTGGGCCCAGGGTGGAGAAAGGGTGGTGTTCTGCGCGGGGTCCGAGGTGCGGCACCCCAACGGGGCAGGTAGATCGGCATCTGGGAACAGCCTGTGACGATGGGCAGGTGGGTCATGGGAGAAGGCTGGGTTCTGATGTCCCGGCCACCTTCCCGAAACTCTTCCCTGCTACGAATACCTGCCTGGTAACCCGCCGGGGACACACGGTCCGCGAGGCTCGCATAGCCCCGGTAGTCAGCCGGTAAGAAAAATCGTCGAACCTGCCACGCTCACGCCTTTGGCCATTTTATATTAAAACTCGATCTCGAAGGATTTAATTTCGGGAAGTGCCAGTTGAATCGGTGTCGGTATGTTGAGTTTCCCGAGAGTGAGCGGCATTCACTGGCACGATCTTCCCGTAACCGGGAATCGCGCCGTCAACGCACCCCACCTCGTATCGCTCGTCCGCGCCGGAGCACGCTTTGAACGCGGTCAGCTCATCGAACGCCCGGAGGCCTGCGCAGCAGGACCTCTGCCAGGCAGGACACAACCTTCGCCGGGAAGACAAACCCCAAGATGATCAACAGTCGGATGTCACTGCCGACGCAACAGCTGGTCACGCGCTACTTCGAGATGTGGAACGACGGAGACCCGGCGGTCGAGCACCTGGTCGTACGACAGACGCCACGTCTCTCCAGGGATGAAGACGTGAGGGATCGTTAGCGACTGCTTGTTGACCCGCAGCACCGTGTGCCAGCCGAACGACGAACGCACACGATCACCCTGTTGGAAGTCGGTTGGCCGCCAGACCTTCACGCCTGCGGCTTCCTGCTCGGCGACATTCCGCTTCCAGTAGTCGATCTCGGCGGCGCGTTGGGCGGCGTCCGCCTCGATGCCGGCCTTCCACACCGGGTCGGGTGGTACGCCGCCCTGGGCGACGCGGAGGGTCGCCTTCTCCAACGCCCGCTCCGCGGCACGCTGGTCGGCTTCCAACGTGCGGATGCGGCGCAGGGTGCGGGGAACGTTCTCCCGGTGCTGCTGGAACCGGGCCGCCGTCTCGGCCCGGTTCGCGTGGTAGCCAGCCTTGCCGGCTTCCTCGACCGAGGCGCGTTCGTGGCCGTCGGCGCGGGCCAGGTCCCGGCGGTGCCGGCCCTCCGAGTGGTGGCCGACCAGGATGGGCTGCCCTGGCGGGATGTGATCGCGGATGCCGCGGGCCGCCTTCCACCGGGCCTCGGCGCGGGCCGCCGCGCGACCGGCGGCATCGGCGTGGTAGTCGGCGCGATCCTCGGCCCGCTGGTTGCGGGCCGCTTCGAGCGCCGCGATGTCGGTGACTGGCGTCTCGTCGATCGCGATCTCGATTGGGTACCCGGCGGCGCGCAGCGCGTCGGCCAACTCGTTGATCCGGTAGGTGTCCGCGCCCCGTCCCCGGCTGTTTCGCCAAAACCAGGCTCCGCCGTCGCCGATGTGGCTCGACCAGCGGACCCGGTGCTTTGTGAAGATTGGTGACAGTGTCGGGTAGTCCGCTCGGCTGGCGCCTTCGACCAACGTCCCGGCTTCCCGGGTATGCCGGATCATGATCGTCCCGCGCTGGGTATTCTCCGGGGAGTTCCGCGTGTTTTCCATGCTTCCTCCGTGCGGGTTTCCTCTTTTCGGGGCTGTTTTTCGCTCTGGGGTTTGCGGTCGGGAGATGCGCCGGGCTTGTCCCGGAAGGAGGCAGCTGAAAGG
>NZ_CDWRCL010000151.1:3871-10420 GCF_977927575.1 Frankia sp. CcCS3 | reverse complement strand
GCCCTAGATCCGCCTTCTCCAAGGCGACGTCGTCACGCTGCCGGCGCAACCGGGCGATCAGCTCGGCGGCCTGCCCTGTGCCCGTGCCGCGGGCGCCCGAACCGGGGACACCCGTGTCGGCGTCGCCGACGCACGCCGCCACGGCGTTCCCGGCCTCGGCAGCGTTCCCGGCCGCCACGGCGTTCCCGGCCTCGGCAGCATTCCCGGCATTCACGCGGTTCACGTCGTTCGCGGCTGCCGCCTGATCGGCTGACGGGACCGCGCCGGGGCGGGATTCGTCGAAGCCCAAGCCGGTGCCGGCCGGCGTCTCCACCGATCCCGCCCGATTCCGCGCGGCGTCAGCGTCGGCGTTGCGGGCCTGCCGGCGCAGCGGCGCGATCAGGAAGACCCAGGCCAGCGCCGCACCAATGAGCATCGCCACCAGCACGTATGCCAGGATCTGCCCGGCGAGGTACAGCATGGGCTGCCAGCCTCCTTACCGCGGTAGGTCGGTCGAGATCACACCTGCCAGCGGGGGTGACATCTCGGTACGAAGGTTGTGGGAAGTGGAGCCCCCTCGGCGCCATCCAGGTGGTGACCCGGTCGCCGCCGCAAGGCTCCCCAGCATTATTCGCAACGCCCGGCATCGGCCGCACCCGGGGAGGTTCAACCGTTGTCCACGTCGATCTCCCTGGGTGGGAAATCACCGTTCACGGACGGCAGGCGACGAACAGCACCCCAGTGAGGAGTGAGGAGTGAGGAGTGAGGAGTGAGGAGTGAGGAGTGAGGAGTGAGGAGTGAGGAGTGAGGAGTGAGGGAAGACAACCGCGAGGGCCGCCCGTCGGGAACATTTCACGCCAGCTGGTCACCAGTCCAGACAGCATGCCCCAACGAGCCGTCAACGTGCGTGGTCTCCTCCGCCGCGCGGGGGAGACCTCCGCCCCCGCGCACCCAACATCCGCGTCTCCGTCGGGGTCAGAGAAGACCGGGGAGCTCCTGAGGCGCGAACCACAGCAGTTCGAAGCCCTCGACGCTGTCCACGGTGAAGGCGGCGTCATCCCCACCGAGATCGGCCTCGACGATGCACTTCGCCGCCGCCGCGACCGCCGCGACAACCTCCTCGTCGTCTCCGTCGTCGACATGGATGGCCTGCACGGCCGACCACGGCACCGGGAAGTCCACCTCGACGGCACCCTGCTCAAGATCATCTCTTACCCGCACCTCGCCGTCCGCGACATCGGCCACGAAGACCATGCGCCGGCGCGGCGCGGACGGGTCGGCGTCCAGCAGCCGCAGGCTTGCCCGGCCGGCGTCGTGCAGCGCCGCGTACTCCAACTCCTCCTCGGACTCCGACTGGGCGTACCACTCGCGCGTCGCGGGGGTGACCGCGAATCCGGTGCCTGGGGGGATGCGCGCGGACTCCCAGACCGATCGGGCGACGGCCAGCGTGGACGGGAGATAGATGCGCACCCGCTCAGTGTGCAACCAACCGGGGCGAGCCGGCTACGAGGACCAGGTCAGCCACGAGGACCAGGTCAGCCGGCCAGGCCGAGCCCAAGCCGGCCCCCGCTCGCCTCGGCGTCGTCGGTGGCCCCGGCCACGCCGGAACGGGCGGCGGCATGCAGGGCCTCGCCCGTCGTACGCAGCGCCGTCTCGAACACCTGGGCCCGCCGGGTCAGATCCATCACGTTTCCGCCGATGACCTCGAGATCCTCCGGACCTGGGCAGAGCACCGTCACCCGGGTGCCCGCCGCCTCCACCATCTCGACCTCCCGCATCAGCCGGCGGGTGGCGGCCCGGCGGACCTGGCGTTCGACCCGGGCCACCGTGCCACGGGGTCGGTCGAGGTGGAACGAGCAGGCCGGGGCGAGCACCAGGATCTCCGCGAGGCCCGCGTCGGCGAGAAGATCGACCGATGCGGGCGATCGGGTTCCGCCGTCAACGAATCGCTGGCCGTCCACCGCGACCGGGGCGTACCAGCCGGGAATGGCACACGACGCCATCACCGCCTCGGACAAGGTTGCCCGAGGCGCATCGGCCACACCGAACAGCACGCGCTCACCGGTGTCGAAGTTCATGGCCACCACCCGCAGCGCGGGCCTGGTGGGCCACCCGGTCGGATCGAGGCCCTTGCGGTCCATCGCCGCGGTCACCAGATCGCCGACCGCGGAGATCTTCCCACGGCCCTGTGGAAGCATCGCCGCCAGCGTGACCATCGGCGAGGACCGCCGGGGGTGCCGGGCACTGGCCGTCAGCAGCCTCGGTGAACCCATGCGCATCCGGGGGCGCGGGGGTAGGGAAGCACCGAGGTCGCGGTAGTCAAGAACGGGATCCCCCGCCTCGTAGATCCCCCGCTCGGAATTGGCCATCACGTCGATGCCGATCCCCAGACCGAGCAGGGCCGCGACCACCGAGCCGGCGGACGTGCCGACCACCAGGTCGGCTCCGCTCAGATTACGGCCGGTCGCGGTCTCGACCGCCCGCATCGCGCCGATCATCCAGGCGGAGCCGAGCACTCCACCGGCTCCCAGGATCAGACCTCTGCGTGGGGCCCGTTTCCTGGTCATAGTCCACCTCCCGGCGCGGCGACCGGGAAGGGAGACGCATCGCGCTGGGATGCCCGCCGCCCGGCATGCTCGCTGCCATGTGGGCCGCCCGGTCGCACCTGGGCCGACCCGCCCACGAACGGCGTGCCCGCCTCGTCGGGACGGCCGGGGATGGGCCGGTAACAGTCCATGGTCCGCGTTGACCGTACCTTGCTGCTCCCGGCGCTCGAAGCGCCCGGGCAGTCCACCGGACTACTCCGGCGGCTCCTCGCTACTCTCTTCGGGGAAGCTGGTCTCCAGCACTCCCCAGTTCCGCAGCCGCTCGGCGAACTCCTGGGGGGTCGTGTCGTGGAGCAGGGCGAGCGCACGCACGTCGCCATCCCGGATGGACAGCACACGGCCGGCGTAGTCGTCCCGTTGGCGCTGGATCTGGGCAACCCACCGACGGACGAGAGCAGAGGAGTCCGGCGGAGCCTCGCTCAGCTTCTCCAGGTTGAGCACCGTACGTGGGCGACGCTCCCGCGGCGGCAGCTGATCCTCGTTGGGCAACAGCGCCGAGACCGGGACTCCGTAGAATCCCGCGAGTTCGGAGAGTTGATGCACGCTGATCATGCGGTCACCGCGTTCGTAGGAGCCAACGGCAGCGGTCTTCCACCGCCCCCGCGACTTCTGCTCCACTCCCTGCAGCGACAGACCCTGCTGTATCCGAATCGCCCGCAACCGGGCGCCCACGGCCTTCGCGTACTCTCGGCTCACCCGACACACCCCCAGCCGTCTCGAACGAGCATCACGTACCTCTCGCCGCGCCCATAGGAGATCAAGGTACGACTCGTGTGGTGCTGGCGAGGCATGCTCCCACTAGCGTAACGTTGCCGAAAGAGACCGCTCGCAGATACATATACGATGCTACGTTGCGTGACTTTCTTGTACGACTTCTCTCGCATCTCAGACTCTACGGATTAAGAAAGCTACTCTATGTAGTAAATTTTATAAGGTCGGAAGCTATCAGTGAGATCTCTCTCACGACTTGACCGAAGTTCCTCCACACAGCGATGCCCCCAAATTGCTCGTTGTAACCGCCCCCACTACACCAAGATGGCGACACGAATACTTTATGTCACGGTTACGCCAAGGGCGTAACCGTGAGTTGCCGACGCCGCGCAAGCAATCGGCCGGACGGCAGCAGGCCCAGCGGGGGATGCGGCCCCGGCTCGTCCGTCGGGACGGCCTGCCCGCTCACCAAGATCATCTGGTTCGCCGGACTCACCGAGTTCACCGGGCCTGGCGCCGCAGGCTCCCCCGCCGACGGCGGGGAGCCGCCGGGCGGCCAAGCAGCCGGCCGGCCAGCTCCCTGATCGCCAGCCGGGCCGGGGAGGTCGGAGCGATGTCACGCAGGAGCTGTCCGGCCACCTGAGCGGCGTCCAGCCCGGCGAGGTCGTAGGGCACCAGGGCCACCGGCTCGGTCCCGGTGTGGCGCAGAATCGCCCGACTGACCTCGCGGGCCGGGTCTCCGCCCACGACCGAGGCGCGCAGCCGGTTCACCACGACAAGCGGGTCGACGGAGGGGACGGTCTCCCGCAGGTCGGACAGTCCCCGCACAAACCGGACCAGACCGACCGGTTCGGCAGACGCCACCGCCAGCACGACGTCGGCCGCGCCCAGCACGGCGAGCGTCGCCCCGTTACGCCGGGGCGCGGAGGTGTCGAACGACAGTTCCTCGTCCGTCTCCAGGCAGAACCCGCAGTCCACAACGACGAAGGACGCCAGGCGCCGGGCCATCGACAGCACGGTCTCAACGGATGCCGGGCGTAGCTCGGGCCATCGCGAGGGGCGGGGGATGCCGGGCAGCACTCGCAGGCCGCCGCCCAGATCACGGCACAGTACAGCGAGCCGGGGCACGTCCAGCAGCCCCTGGTTGGCCGACCGGGCCGCCGCAGCCAGACCGGGGGCCTCCTCGAGCAGGCCGACGAGCTGCCCGACCGCGCCGCCGTAGGAGTCGGCGTCCACCAGCAGGGTGGAGGTCCCCAGCCCGGCGAGTTCGGCGGCCAGGCACAGCGCGATCGTGGTGCGTCCCGGCGCGCCGGCCGGACCCCATACCGCGATCACCCGGCCCACCCGGCCGTCGCCCGGTCCGATCGGCCCCACGCCGTCGGTGACACCGATGGCCGGGGCGAGCGGCCCGAACCCGACGAGTGGTTCGCTGTAGGAACCGGGCGCCCGGGTCGCCGGCGCGGCCGCGTTCGTCGCCAGCGCCCGGGATGCCTCGACGACCGCTCCCGCGATGACCTCCGCGGTGGCGTCCGAGGGGATGACCGCGGCCACGCCGAGCTGCCGCAGCCGCCGGTCGCCGTCCTCGTCGCCGGGGGCGGTCAGCCCGACCACCGCAATGCCCGCCATGGCCAGGCGGGTCAACGCATCCCGGTCAAGCCGGCGCAGGTCCGCAGACAGCAGGGCAGCCCGGGCCGCGCCGGTGGTGGCCGCGGCCAGCAGGTCCGGCAGGTCGACGCAGCGGCGCACCACCGTAACCCCGAGGTCGCGACGATCGAAGGCCGAGACCAGGCCGGCCTCGACCATCGCATCGGTGACAGCGGTGAGGATCGGCAGGCTCACCGGCCGTACCCCGGCACGGTGGTCGGTCCCGTCGAGCCGACCCCACCGCGGGAGTCGCGCTCAATCTTCACGACGTCGACCCGCTCGCTCTGCGAGGCCGCGACGGCCTGGATGGCGTTGTCCACCGGTACGCGCAGCGTTAGCGAACGGTCCCCGCTGGTCAACTTCTCGAGGCTGACAAACTCGACGTCGTGCAGGATCAGCACCTCGGCCCCCGCGCCCGCGGGCGCGGCCGGTGTGCTCCGGCCGGCCTGCTGATCGCCCCCGGTAGTGCTCGGCGCGACGGCGCCGCTCTGGAACACGAAGACGTCCACATGGTCACCCGGTCCGAGGGTCGGCAGCCGCCCGGCCTTCACGATGATCGGCACCAGCCGCGTCGGCTGGGTGTTCTGGCCGGCGAAATCGGGCCCGCTCACCAGCTCGCCGGTGTCCACCGGCCGCGCCAGGGTGGCGCCGACCAGGTCGTCGAGACGGCTTCCCGGGTAGTAACGACCCGAGGTCCTCTCGTCGAGCCTGGCCGGCACCGTGGCGAGATCCCCGGCGACGATGATGTGCCCGGCCGGCATGTCCACCTTGGCGACCACCCACTGGTGGGTCGCGTCCGCGCTGGCGAACAGCCGCGCCCCGACGACCACCGAGACGAGCACGAGTAACACCCCGACGAGCAGCCGGGAGTCACGCCACCGTCGGCGGGTCAACCGACGGGCCGGGGGTGATGCCGGTGGCGGGGACGCCTCCGGGCGGGCCGGTGCCGCGGCGAGCTCGGTCACCGGGAGACCTCCCTTTTCTCCTGGCCGGACCATTGGTACATGTTCGCACCTTCCGGTCGCAGAGCGTACGCGGTCGTCGGCCCTGAGCCCAGCCAAACCAGCGAGGAATCGGATGCGGACCGAACGGGATCCGTCGACCTCTGGGCCAGGCGGGCACGGGTAGCGGACCAGTCCAGTACCTGCGAGCACGGGCTTTTGGCGGTATCCGCGTGCACTTATCCACAAGCACGCGCATCCGGACGCGATAAGCGGTGGTATCTCTGATACACACGTGAGGAGAGACATCTGCCCTCAGAAGGAGGACTTTGATGAACGACCGCTTCCTTCAACTCAGCGATGTGGCGGACATCCTCAACATCTCCTCCAGCCAGACCTACGCGCTTGTCCGCTCGGGCGAGCTCCCCGCCATCAAGATCGGGGGACGGGGCCAGTGGCGGGTGGAGCGCACCGAGCTGGAGGCGTACATTCAGCGCGCCTATGAACAGACCCAGGCCTTCGTCGCAGCCAATCCGATGAGCCGTAACGAGGCTCCGCCCGAGGACTAGGGGGACGTAATGAAGTAACAAATACGTGATCGAGAGCATCATCGCAGGTCACAGGCCTGTGGAGGGTTCGAAACGCGCAAGTTATTTCATTTCGACTCC
>NZ_CDWRCL010000151.1:0-3240 GCF_977927575.1 Frankia sp. CcCS3 | reverse complement strand
TAGACGCAGTAGGCGCGGCGAGGTCAGTAGGCGCGGCGAGGTCAGGGGATCCGACGAACGTAGGCGATCGCGTCGAGGGGGATGGTCCAGCCGGAACGGATCTGGCCGCGCCGGGCGAACTCGCCGACGGCGTGTTCGGCTACCTCCAGGAAGTCCGAGCCGACCCGCACCGGCGTCCCGTGCAGGGTCACCCCGTCCACCAGCATGAGCGTGCACGCCGAGCGGTCCCGGACGAGCCCGCGCAGGACGTACCGCAGATCCAGCTTGGCCGCCAGCGGACCCTCATGACCCGGCTGGGCCGAGACCACCGGCAGGTTCTCCACGGCCAGCAGCGACCGCACCGGCACCAGAGCCTCCGTCGCGCCGGGCTCGGCGATGAGCAACCAGTCCACCCCGAGGGCCGACAGGGTGCCGTGCAGGATCTCGGGAGCGCGCTGACCACCCAGCACCCGGCAACGCGCCGGGTGTCCGACGACAGGTCGCATCCGATCGATCAACCGCAGGTAGGCAGCCTCCCGTCGGCTGCGGTCCGCGAGCTCGGCGGAGAGCTCGGCGGCCTCATTCGCCTCCCACTGCAGCTCCAGGTCGGCAAACAGATCCTCCCATCGCACGAAATTCCTCCCATAAAGGTAGATTTCGCCCGCTTCCCCCAGTCACCCCTCGCTCCCCACACAAGCAGGGTTGACAGCGAGCTTTCAGGAGTTTACACAAGCAAACGTAGGCAAACGAACGATCTCGACAACATCCGGCGGACAGGAGCACCCACAATGATCGCGAGGGCGGCTCGACAGACGCTGGCGCGGTTCGCCGGCGCGACCGCGGCCGCAATCACGGCGATCATATTGATCGTTTTCGGACCCCGGCTGGCCGACCTGCCGGAGAGCATCGAGGCCGCCCCAGCATGGTTCGCCGCCGCGCCCGAGCAGGCGCTGGCCACGATCATCGGGGTCGTCGCCTGGGTGTGCCTGCTCTGGCTGTGCCTGGGGGTTCTGCTCAGCGCGCTGTCGGCCGTCCCCGGCGGAGTCGGCCGGCTCAGCGCGGCGCTGGCCCGCCGGATCGTTCCCCGCACGATGCGGCGGATGCTCGAGATCGGCCTCGGAGTGACACTCGTCGCCGGGGTGGCGCCGATCATCGCCGCGGTCCCGGCCTCCGCGGCCACCGGACCTGCGGGGACCGGTGTCAGTGCGGGCGCCACCGCCGCACTGCCCGATCTGGACCGGCCCACCACCGTCGGCCACCCCCCGAACCCGATAGCCAGCTTCCCCGGCCTCGACCGCCCCCCGGCCGGCACCTCCGCCGGTCACACCCCCGCGACACCCCCCGCATCCTCCACCGGCCCCGCCTCCCCTACCGAACCCGTAACCGGCGCCGGTGCCATCCCGGCGACCAGCCCCACCCCGACGATCTCGGTTCCCGGTCTCGGCGAGGCGATCCCCGTCGTGGACCTGCACGGGACCACCTCAGCGGCCGGCTCGCCGACGCGGCCCCCCTCCCCGGGTTCCGCCGCCGGCGGAAACCCGGTGCACACCGCCCCTGACCCCGGCGCCCTCACTCGGCTCACCACGGCTCACACGACCACAGCCGGCTGGCCGGACTTGGACCGACCCGCCACCACCTCCCCGAGCAACCCGGCCGCGCCCGGCGCAGCCATCACTCCGACGCCGTCCCACCCGACACCGTCCGGACCGGCGGCTCCGGCCGCGTCGACACCAGCCCGGGATCCGATCGTGCCGCCGGCCCCTCGTGGAACGGGCACGCCCATGAGCCTCCCGGGTACCGACCGGACCTCTCCCGGCGTCGATGCGGCGGAAATCGTCGTCCTCCGCGGCGACAGTCTCTGGTCCATCGCGGCCCGTCATCTCGGCCCGGACGCGACGCAGGAGCAGATCGCAGCCGAGTGGCCACGGTGGTGGGCCGCCAACTCCGACCTGATCGGCCACGACCCGAATCTGATCTTCCCCGGCCAACGCCTGAAGCCACCCCCCGGGCCCTGACCCCGCCCACCACTTCCGGAGCCTGCCGTGACCGCCACCTACGCCCTGACCCTGCCCCGGCGTCCAATTCCGGCCCCCGCAATGCGCCGCCTTCCCGTCATCCCCCACGAACCGCCCTATGACGACGAGGCCGGACCCTCGCCGGCCGGCGCCTCGACCGGCTCGTCGACAAGGCCGCCCCGACCCCGGGTGCGGCCGGCCGGATGCACTACCGCCGATCGTCCAGGCCGGCCCGTGACCACCCCGGGAGGCGGCGGACGCCGCCGCGGCGGCCCGGCGGGACCCGGCGGGCCGCCGCGCGGCCGTGGCGGTGCGGACAGCCAGACCGAGCCCGGTGGCACGACGACGGTCGATCGGACGCCTCGGCACCTCGCCATGCCCGAACGCACGGTCACGGGGACAGGAACGGGATCAGCGGCGTCACACGTGGTGCCGGGTCTCGAACCGGTAGCCGGTCCGCGGCCGGGGCGCCCCGCCGGGAGCCGGACGAACCCACCGCCCCGGGAAACGGCGGTGGTCATCGTCAGAGCGATCGTCGAGACGCTCGGCGGAGTGCGCCCGGCCTCGCATCTCGCCGGATGGACGACGCCCCGCCTACAGAACGATCTCGAACGCATCGTCGCCCAGACCACGGATCGCAGGCGGAGTCAGGTCCGCAGCGTACGGGTCAGCGAACCGCGACCCGGAGTCGCCGAGGTCTCGGCGGTCATCAGCAGAGGTGCCCGGGTGGCCGCACTCGCGCTGCGCATGGAGTCGTCCGGCGGACGCTGGCGGGTGACAACCCTGCAGGTGGGTTAGCGCGGCCACCGGCTCCAGGGATGGATCACTCGGCGTTGCGGCGCGCCGGGTCGCCGTGGCATCGCTTGTACTTGCGGCCTGACCCACACGGGCAGGGCGCATTGCGAGCGGGACGCGTGCCCGCACCGGGCTGCGCCGTGCCGGCTTCGCCGCGGGCGGCGCTGAGCGCACCGTTTCCAGCCGGGCGGCCCAGTCCCGACCCGCCGTCCACCGTCGTGACCGGCCCGGATCCACCGTCGACTGACGGCGCGGTGTAGCGCAGGCCACCGGTCGGCCGCCGCGGCTCAAGCCCCTTGACGAAGACCGGCGGCGGTGCGGACGGAACCGGTGAAGGGGGTGGCGGAGTCTGGTCGGCCGCCGCGGGGCGAGCGGGCTGCGCGTCCGCGACGGGCCCGGCGCCGCCCGGGATCGTCGGCGCCACCGGAGCGGGCAGGGTCGCGGCTCCGGC
>NZ_CDWRCL010000150.1:4754-10156 GCF_977927575.1 Frankia sp. CcCS3 | reverse complement strand
GCCGAGATGGCCGCCGCCGCGGCGGTCCCGGCGAGGTCCGCGGCCCAGCCGGCGTCGGCCGTCGGATCCTCCGGCTCGTCGACGGCCGCCACCTGCGAGACCCGGGCGGTCACCCGGTCGAGCTCAGCGCGGGCCAGCGTCAGCCGTTCGGCGGCGATCTTTGCCCGGTCCAGCAGCCACTGCTCGGCGTACTCGAAGCGGTTGACGTGGAACAGCGGCTTCAGGAGCTTCTCGCGCGCACCGTGGTCGGCCTGGAGAAAGTCAGCGAAGCGTCCCTGCGGGAGCATGATGACCTGGAAGAACTGCTTGTCGCTCATGCCGACGAGCAGGTCGATCTCATGGCCGACGTCCTCCATGCGGGTGGCGGCCATCTCCCAGCCGCCGGCGCCGTCGAACCGTTCCAGCCGCGCCGTCGGATGGGCGCGGGTCGTCCCGCCGCCGCGTCTCGGCTTGTCCCAGGCGGGGCTGCGGGTGATCCGGAAGCGTCCCGCCGCCACCGTGAACTCCAGCGTCACCTCCGGCCGCAGGGATGCCGCGGCGTGGTGCGAGCGCAGGTCCGGCGGCCCGGAGACCTCCCCGCGCATCCCCGGCACCCGGCCGAACAGCGCGAACCCGACCGCGTCGAGCAGCGTCGTCTTGCCGCCCCCGGTTTCCCCGCAGAGCAGGAGCAGGCCGCCGCTGCCGAGGACGTCGAAATCGATCTCGACGGTGCCGGGGAAGGCGCCGAACGCCGCCAGGGTCAGGTGGTGGGGACGCATCAGGCGACTTCCTCCTCGGCCCGGCGGGCGGCGCCGAGGGCTTCGGCGAGCAGAGCACGTTCCCGAACCGAGGGAGCGCTGCGCACATGGGCGACGAAGGCCTCGGCGATCTCCAGCTCCGAGCGTCCCCGGGTCCGCCGGCCGAAACTGAGCATCTCGTCGGGTTCCGTCTCCGGTTCATGCGCGAGTCGCAGGGCGAAGGGGAACCGGCGCTGCAACCGGGCCATGGCGTCCATGGGGCGGATGGGGTCGGTCAGCACGGCGGAGACGAAGTCGGCCTCGTGCGGGGTATGGGCGGGGTCGGTGAGGAGGTCGGCAAGACTGCCGCGCAGCAGGGCCATCCGCCGCCGGGCGGGAACGCCGATCCGGGTCACGTTCCCCAGCCCGGTCGGACCGATCTCGACGAGCAGCGACGCCTTCGCGTCGCCGGACTCCGAGAAGGAATAGGCCAGTGGCGATCCGCTGTAGCGGACGGACGGGGCGATCGCCTGTGGCCGGTGCAGATGGCCGAGTGCGGTATAGGTGATCCCCTCGAACAACTGGGCTGGCACATTGCCCACTCCGCCGACGCTGATGTCGCGTTCGCTCTCGCTCGCCGCCCCGCCGGTGACCCAGGCGTGCGCCACCACGACGGACCGGGCAGCCGGATACCGTGCGAGGTCGGCCCGCACCGCGTGCATGGCCCGGTGCATCGCCCGGTGCATCGTCGCGGCGGGGAGCCCGGCGGCCGGGGCGCCCGAGCCGGATGGCGCCTGCGCCGGTTCGGGAAGCTGGGAGTTCGCCGCCGACGGCTCCAGGTAGGGGATCGCGTATACCCGGACCGCCCCGGCGGGATCCTCGACGACGACCGGATCCCCGACCGCGGCCGGATCCGTCCGGATGCGGACGTGGGGGTCGAGCAGGCCGGCCTTGTCGCCGAGCCGGCGGGCCGCGTCGTGGTTGCCACTGATCACCACGACCCGGGCGCCGGCGCCGCGCAGTCGGGAGAGCGCTTCGTCGAAGAGCTCCAGCGCGCCCACCGGCGGGATCGCCCGATCGTGCACGTCGCCGGCGATGAGCACGACGTCGACGCCCTCGGAACGGACGACGTTGACGAGATGATCGACGAAGGCCGCCTGGGCCGGCATCAGGTCGTGACCGTACAGGCCACGCCCGAGATGCCAGTCGGACGTGTGCAGCGCACGCATGCGAGCACGGTAGGCAACCCCGTCGAGATGATCGTCACGGGGTCCGAACTGCGCGCCTTTCTGGCTGTTCCGGTTATCACCCTCCGCGTCCCTGCCTGTCGCGGACCTGGATAACGGGATAAGTAGATGAGTAGTTAACGGATGCAGGGATGAGTAGGTGACGGATGCGGGTGAGGAGCGATGAACGGCACGACCGCCGTGCCACCGGTAGCCTCGTAGCGGCGGGCAGCGCCGCGGCGCCCGCCTAACGGAGGACCCGAGATGAGCACCTCTGCGGAGGATGTCCGAGGCAGCGCCGTCCGTGCCAAGGCGGCGGCGGCCCTGCTGGCCCCGCGTAGCCGCGCCGAGAAGGACCGCGCGCTGCTCGCCATGGCCGACGCGTTGATCGCCCGTTCCACGGAGATTCTCGCCGCGAACGCCGAGGACGTCGCTGCCGCGCGGGCGGCGGGCACCGCCGAGGCGATGGTTGACCGGCTCACCCTCACCCCGGCCCGGCTCGCCGGCATGGCCGACGGCCTGCGTCAGGTCGCGGCGTTGGAGGACCCGGTCGGCGAGGTCGTGCGCGGCCGGGTGCTGCCGAACGGGATGGAGCTGCGCCAGATCCGGGTGCCCCTCGGCGTCGTCGGGATCATCTACGAGGCCCGGCCGAACGTCACGGTGGACGCCGCGGGCCTGTGCCTCAAGAGCGGCAACGCCGCGTTGCTGCGCGGGAGCGCCTCCGCGGTGCGTGCCAACACCGCGCTGGCGGCGGTGCTGCGCGCCGCCGCCAGCGCGAGCGGCTTGCCGGCGGACGCGGTGCAGCTTGTCCCCGGGGTGGACCACGACGCGGTCAAGCACCTGATGCGGCTGCGCGGGCTCGTCGACGTGCTCATCCCGCGGGGTGGCGCGGGTCTGATCCGGGCGGTCGTCGAGGAGTCGACGGTGCCCGTCATCGAGACCGGGGTCGGCAACTGCCACGTGTATGTGGACGCCGACGCCGACCTCGACCAGGCGCTTGCGATCACCGTCAACGCGAAGACCCAGCGGGTCTCGGTGTGCAACTCGGCGGAGACCCTGCTCGTGCACGCTGGCGTGGCCGGGGAGTTCCTGCCTCGGGTGCTGGCCGCCCTGCACGACGCCGGGGTCACCGTGCACGGCGACGAGGCGGTGCGCGCCGTCGATCCGCGGGTGCTGCCCGCCACAGACGACGACTGGGCGGCCGAGTACCTGTCGTTGGACATGGCCGTTGCCGTCGTCGACTCTCTCGACGACGCGGTCGCGCACATCCGGCGCTGGGGCAGCGGGCACACCGAGGCGATCGTCACCCGGTCTCTGCCGGCGTCGCGACGGTTCATCACGACCTGCGACAGCGCGGCCGTCATGGTGAACGCCTCGACCCGTTTCACCGACGGGGAGCGGTTCGGGATGGGTGCCGAGATCGGCATCTCCACCCAGAAGCTGCACGCCCGCGGCCCGATGGGGCTGCCCGAGCTGACCTCGACGACGTGGGTCGGCGTCGGCGACGGGCATCTGGTCACCTGAGGTCCGGGTCACCTGAGGTCCGGGTTACCGGGCCCGGGTCACCTGAGGTCCAGGTCACCGGGCCCGCCGGATCGGGCCGTCCGGGACGCAACGGAACCGGGAAGGGAATAGGTATGGGCTCGTTGGACGGGGTGACGGTGCACGGGGTGTCCGCGGTGCGGACCGTGCCGGGACTCACCGCGGATCAGGTTGACGCGGTGCTCTCCGACGACGCGCTGGCCTTCGTCGCCGGATTGCACCGCACGTTCGCCGGCCGGCGTGCCGAACTGCTCGCCGCCCGGGCCGCCCGCCGCGCCGCGATCGCCGCCGGGGCCACCCTCGACTTCCTGCCGCAGACCGCCGACATCCGGGCCAGGAACTGGCGGGTCGCGTCACCGGCGCCGGGGCTGGTCGACCGCCGGGCCGAGATCACCGGCCCGACCGACGCCAAGATGCTCATCAACGCGCTCAACAGCGGTGCCCGGGTCTTCATGGCGGACCTCGAGGACGCTAATGTGCCGACCTGGTCGAACATGGTCGTCGGGCAGCACAACCTGAGTGAGGCCGTTGCCGGCACGCTCGCCTTCACCTCGCCCGACGGCCGTCGTTACGAGCTCGACGAGTCCACGGCGACGCTCGTGGTGCGCCCGCGCGGCTGGCACCTGCCGGAGCGGCACGTCACCGTCGACGGGGAGCCGATCGTCGCCGCGCTCTTCGACGCCGGGATGCACCTGGTCCGCAACGCGCATGCCCTGCGGGCTACGGGCGTGGCGCCGTACTTCTACCTGCCGAAGCTGGAGAGTCATCTCGAGGCCCGGCTGTGGAACGACGTGTTCACCGCGGCGCAGGCCGAGCTCGGCCTGCCCGTCGGCACCATCCGGGCGACCGTCCTCATCGAGACGCTGCCCGCCGCCTTCGAGATGGAGGAGATCCTCTACGAGCTGCGGGAGCATTCCGCCGGACTCAACGCCGGCCGCTGGGACTACATGTTCTCCACCATCAAGACGTTCGCGTCCCGGCCGACGGAGTTCCTGCTGCCCGACCGCAACGGCGTGACGATGACGGTGCCGTTCCTGCGCGCCTACACCGAGCTGTTGGTCTCCACCTGTCATCGCCGCGGCGCGCACGCGATCGGCGGGATGGCGGCGTTCATCCCGTCGCGGCGCGACCCCGAGATCAACGCCGCGGCCCTGGCGAAGGTGCGCGCCGACAAGGAGCGGGAGTCCGCGGACGGGTTCGACGGGAGCTGGGTGGCGCACCCTGACCTGGTGCCGGTGTGTACCGAGGTCTTCGACGCGGTGCTCGGCGACGAGCCGAACCAGCTCACCCGGTTGCGTGACGACGTCAAGGTCGGCGCCGGCGACCTGCTGGCGGTGCGCGACACTCCGGGTTCCGTCACCGCGGCCGGGGTCCGCGGGAACATCAGCGTCGGGGTGCGCTACCTGGAGAGCTGGCTGCGCGGGATCGGGGCGGTCGGCATCGACAACCTGATGGAGGACGCCGCCACCGCTGAGATTTCCCGTAGTCAGATTTTCCAGTGGATAGCCGCCGGGGTCGTGCTCGACGACGGCCGTCCGGTCACGGCCGATCTGGTCCGGACCACTCTGGCGGAGGTGCTGGACCAGATCCGGCTCTCCATCGGCGCCGCCGCCTTCGACAACGGCCGCTGGAAGGACGCGGCGGCGGTGTTCGAGGAGACGGCGCTCGGCGAGACCTTCGTCGCGTTCCTCACTCTTCCCGCCTACGAGCGGATCGGCTGAACCGGCGAACACCTCGGGTGAACACTTCGGGAGAACACCTCGGGAGAATCCCCGGGTGAACCGGCGGCGAACAGGTCGATGAGCAGCCCGCGGGTATCCGCCCGGCGGACGGCGGCGCGCAAGGCGTAGTCACCCGTCTGCGGCGCCAGCCTGGCAGTATGGACAGGGCGATGCCTGACACGGGGACGGAAGGGGGA
>NZ_CDWRCL010000150.1:0-4389 GCF_977927575.1 Frankia sp. CcCS3 | reverse complement strand
TTTCATTTCGACTCCAAGGTGGCCATGTCGCTGCAGGAACACGCTTTCGCCGACGTCGCTGATGTGCGGGAACGGCTTCGCGTGACCGGATACCTTGCGGACGAGGCGATTGCCACCACAGTCTTCCTCGCGGATCGGCTGCGTAAACCGCTGCTTGTGGAGGGGCCCGCGGGTGTCGGTAAAACCGAGCTCGCGAAGGCGCTGGCGACCGCGGTTGGCGCCGAGCTCATTCGGCTGCAGTGTTACGAAGGGCTTGATGAAGCTCGCGCATTGTACGAATGGAACTACAAGAAGCAACTGCTGCGCATTCAGGCCGGATCGGGAGACGGCGGTGCCGAGGGTTGGCAGCAGGCCCACGACGACATCTTCAGCGAGGAGTTCCTGCTCTCTCGGCCGCTGTTGACGGCGATCCGCCGCCAGGAGCCGACGGTGCTGCTCGTCGACGAGACCGACAAGGCCGACGTCGAGGTGGAAGGCCTGCTGCTGGAGGTGCTGTCCGACTTCCAGGTGACGATTCCGGAGCTCGGTACCATCAGCGCCGCCCGCCGTCCCTTCGTCATCCTGACCTCCAACGCGACGCGGGAGCTGTCCGAGGCGCTCAAGCGGCGCTGCCTCTACCTCAACCTGGACTATCCCTCGGCCGAGCGGGAGAAGGAGATCGTGCTCTCCCGGGTGCCCGATCTCCCGGAGAGGCAGGCCGAATCGCTGGTCCGGATCGTCCGCGCGCTGCGGGCGATGGAACTGAAGAAGGCGCCCTCCATCGCCGAGACCATCGACTGAGGCCAGACCGTGCTCGCGCTCGGATTCGACACGTTCGACGAGGCCGCCGTCGCCTCGACCCTCGGTGTCGTTCTCAAGCACGCCAGCGACCAGGCCCGAGCCATCAGTCACCTCAAGCTCGGCGCGAACTGAACCGCCCGAGCCCAACCCATCGACTCCATCAACTCCATTGAACTGATCGAATCCATCGAACTGATTACTAGCTGACGGCCGTCGCCACGGCCGCACGTCCACGAGGGGGCGCCGGCATGAACCTGCTGGACCGCACCGTCGATTTCACCGCGGCGCTGCGCCGGGCCGGTGTCCCGGTGAGCAGCGCCGAGACCGTGGATGCCGCCAGGGCCGTCGGCGCGCTGGGCTGGGCCGAGCGGGACGCCGTCCGGGCAGCGTTCGCGGCGACCCTGTGCAAGCGGCCGCTGTACCGGCCGGCTTTCGATACTCTGTTCGACCTTTACTTCCCGCCCCGGATCGGGGACGGCGTGTCGCTGGACGACCTGGACGACCTGGACGACCCGGCCGGGGCGGCGAACGGCGCGGCGGGGGACGTCGGCGTCGACCCTGGCGAGCTGTCGCCCGAGCAGCTGGAGGAGCTGCGCCAGGTGCTGCGCGACCAGTTGCTCGACGCGCTGCGTGACGGCAACGACGAGGCGCTGCGCGCGCTTGCTCGGCAGGCGGTGAGCGCGTTCGGGTCGGCGCGCGGCAGCTCCGCCCGCTCGTGGTTCATCTACCGGGTGCTGCGGGTGATGTCGGCGGAGACCCTCATCGCCGATCTGCTCGCGGCGATGCTGGCGGATTCCGAACGTGGCGGACTCGCCGAACGGGCCGCCCGGCAGACCATCACCGACCGGATCCGCGAGTTCGAGGAGATGGTGTCCACCGAGGTGCGGCGGCGGATGGCCGAGGAACGCGGCCTCGATGCGGTCGAGCGCACCGCGGTGAAGCCGCTCAGCGACCAGGTCGAGTTCCTGCGAGCCTCCCAGCGGGACCTGGTGGAGCTGCGCCGGCAGGTCTACCCGCTCGCCCGGCGGCTGGCGACCCGGCTGACCGCGCGGCGCCGGCTCGGCCGCATCGGCCGGCTGGACTTCCGGCGCACGGTGCGGGCGTCGCTGGCTACCGGCGGCGTACCGGTGGAGACCAGGCACCGCCCGCACAAGCCGCACAAGCCCGAGCTGGTCGTGCTGTGCGACGTCTCCGGCTCGGTGGCCTCGTTCGCGCATTTCACCCTGATGCTGACCCATGCGCTGCGCGAGCAGTTCGCCAAGGTCCGGGCGTTCGCCTTTATCGACACGACCGACGAGGTCACCAGGTATCTGCGCGGCCTCGACCTCGGCGACATGATGGCCCGCATCTCCGGAGAGGCGGACCTCGTCTGGTTCGACGGGCACAGCGACTACGGGCATGCCATCGAGGTCTTCGCCGAGAAGTACCCCGAGGCGGTCGGTCCCAAGACGTCGCTGCTGATCCTCGGTGACGCCCGGAACAACTACCGACCGACCTCGGCGACCATCTTCAGGCGACTGTGCTCGCAGGCCCGGCACTCCTACTGGCTCAACCCGGAGCCGCGCAGCTACTGGGGCTCGGGCGACTCGGCGACAAACGTGCACGCCGAGCTCGTCGACGAGATGGTGGAGTGCCGCAACATCGAGCAGCTCCAGGCGTTCATCGGGCGGCTTCTTCCGTCTTGACGGTCCCCAGCCCCGGCCCGGTCCCAGGCCGGCTCCGGGACCGGCCTGGGACCGGCAGGATCAGCCGCGGGCGAGGGCGGCGTCGACGATCGACTGTGCCTCCGTGATGACCTCGTCGAGATGCCCGGGGCCCCGGAAGCTCTCCGCGTAGATCTTGTAGACGTCCTCGGTGCCGGAGGGCCGGGCGGCGAACCAGGCGTCGTCGGTGACGACCTTCACCCCGCCGATCGCCGCGCCGTTGCCCGGCGCGTGCGACAGCGCGGCGGTCACCGGCGAACCGGCGAGCGTCGTCGCGCTGAGGCTCTCCGGGGTGAGCGCGGCCAGGATCTTCTTCTGCGCCGGGGTGGCCGGCGCGTCGACCCGCCGGTAGGCCGGGGCGCCGTGGGCATCGGTGAGCTCCCGGTACAACTGCCCGGGGTCCCGGCCGGTGACCGCCGTCATCTCGGCGGCGAGCAGGCAGGCGATGATCCCGTCCTTGTCGGTCGTCCACACCGCGCCGTCGCGGCGCAGGAACGACGCGCCCGCGCTCTCCTCGCCGCTGAAGCCCAGGTTCCCGTCGGTCAGACCGGCCACGAACCACTTGAAGCCCACCGGCACCTCGACCACGTCGCGGCCGAGGCTCGCCCCGACCCGGTTGATCATGTTGGAACTGACCAGCGTCTTGCCGATCGCCGTCCCGGTCGGCCAGCCCGGGCGGTGGCCGAACAGGTAGGCGATGGCCGCGGAGAGGTAGTGGTTCGGGTTCAACAGCCCGGCCGTGCCGGTGACGATGCCGTGCCGGTCGGCGTCGGCGTCGTTGGCGAGGGCGACGTCGAACGAGCCGGCCAGCCGCACCAGGGAGGCCATCGCGTACGGCGACGACGGATCCATCCGGATCCTGCCGTCCCAGTCGGTCGTCATGAAGGCGAAGGTCGGGTCGATCGTGGTGTTCACCACGTCGAGGTCCAGCTTGTACCGCTCGGCGACGGCCTGCCAGTACACGAGGCTCGCCCCACCGAGCGGGTCGACGCCGATGCGCACCCCGGCGCCGCGGATCGCGTCGAGATCGATGACGTCGCCGAGGTCCGCGACATAGGCGCCGACGTAGCCGTGGACCACGGCGGCGGCGCGCGCCTGCGGGTACGGCACCCGGGCCACGCCCGCGAGGCCACCGTCGAGCAGGGCGTTCGCGCGATCCTGGATGACCTTGGTGACGCCGGTGTCCGCCGGACCGCCGTGCGTCGGATTGTACTTGAACCCGCCGTCGGCGGGCGGATTGTGCGACGGCGTGACGACGATGCCGTCGGCGAGGCCGCGCGCCGGGCCGGTCGCGCCGGTGGTGCCCGTCCTGCCCGTCCTGTTGCTTGACGTGCGCTCGCGGTTGTGGCGCAGGATCGCGTGCGAGATCACCGGGGTCGGGGTGGCCTCGCCGTCCGGGGCGATGCGTACCGCGACGCCGTTCGCGGCGAGGACCTCCAGGGCGCTCGCGAGCGCGGGCGCTGACAGTGCGTGCGTGTCGATCCCGACGAACAGCGGTCCGTCGACGCCGGCCTCCTTCCGGTAGTCGCAGATCGCCTGGGTGGTGGCCAGGATGTGGTCGGCGTTGAAGGAGCCGCGCAGCGCCGAGCCACGATGACCGGACGTGCCGAACGACACCCGCTGGGTCGGATCGGTGGGATCGGGATGGATCTCGTGGTAGGCGGCGAGCAAGCCGTCGACGTCAACGAGATCCTCGGGGGCGGCGGGTTGCCCCGCACGCGGACTGGTCGGCATGGGCGGGGTCTCCTCGCGGGGGGCGGGGCCGGCCTGCGGCCTGTGGTCAGCCTAGCCGGGTGGGCCGTTCCGGGACGGGCCTGCCTGCGGCGGTCACGGCGGTGGGTGTGAGACCAGTGGGTGTGAGGTGCCGTGGTGGGTGAGGTGCCGTGGTGGGTGTGAGGCTTTGTGG
>NZ_CDWRCL010000149.1:0-9817 GCF_977927575.1 Frankia sp. CcCS3 | reverse complement strand
GTCCCTGCGGAGCCGAACAGATGATCGGGGACGTCTGGGAATGGACGGCGAGCGGGTTCACGCCGTACCCGGGCTTCGCGTCTTATCCCTACCGGGAGTACAGCGAGGTCTTCTTTCCGAAGGCCGGGCGGGAGCCGTCCTTCCGCGTCCTGCGCGGGGGCAGCTGGGCGACGGACGCCGTCGCCGTCCGCGCCACGTTCCGGAACTGGGACTACCCGATCCGCCGGCAGATCTTCGCCGGATTCCGGCTGGCCCGCGACGCCGGGTGACGAGCGAGCACGTGTGCGAAGGAGACCTCGGTGTGTCGGCACCTCGCCTGGATCGGAACGCCACGGACCCTGGCGGGGCTGACCCTGGAGCGTCCGTACAGCCTGCTGCGCCAGTCGTGGTCGCCGAGGCGGATGCGCCACGGCACGGTGAACGCCGACGGGTTCGGAGTCGGCTGGTACGCCCCGGCGCTGCGGGCGGCGCCGGCCCGGTTCCGCCGGGCCGTGCCGATGTGGACAGACGCCTCGTACGCCTCGATCGCCGGCGCGGTCGCCTCCGGCTGCGTGCTGGCGGCCGTGCGTAGCGCCACCGTCGGCATGCCGGTCGAAGAGAGCGCGACGGCTCCCTTCACCGACGGCCACCGGCTGCTCAGCCACAACGGCCGGGTCGACCCGGTGGCCGTCCGGCGGATGCTGCGCGACCGGCCCGACGCTCCGGTCCCGGACTCGACGTGCGACTCCGCGCTGCTCGCCGCGCTGGTGTGGGAGCGCGCCGAGAAGCGTCCACTCGCCGAGGCGGTCGCCGAGGTCGTGCTGTCGCTGGACGCGGCGGGTCCGGGCGAGCGGGCCCGGCTGAACCTGCTGGTGGTGGATGGAACCCAGATCGTGGCGACCGCCTGGCGGGACAGCCTGTCATACCGGATGGAGAAAGATGGAGTCCTGGTCGCAAGCGAACCAGACGATGACGAACCGGGCTGGGTGGACGTTCCGGACCATCACCTCCTGGTAGCCGACACACACCAAGTCACTCTTCGTAACATGATCTCCTAGATCGGTTACCGTGGGTTGCACCACGTTGATGGAGGGCACATCCATGACACCAAGGACTCCGACAACCGCCCGGGCGGATGATGCCGTCCCTGAGGGGACGGGCGCGAACGGCACGGCGGAGATCCCATTCCCGGGCCTCTCCGTCGACCGCCACCTGCACGAGTCGGATCGTACCGTCACGCTGGCCCGCGACGTCCTCGCCGGCCTCACCGCGAGCCCCCGCGAGCTGCCGCCGAAGTGGTTCTACGACACCACCGGCGGCATGCTGTTCGACAAGATCACCCAGTTGGCGGAGTACTACCCGACCCGGCGGGAACGGGCCATCCTGGTCAGTTACGCCGACGAGATCGCGACGGCCTGTCCGGCCGACACCCTCATCGAGCTGGGATCGGGAACCTCCGACAAGACCAGGCTGCTGCTCGACGCGCTGCGGGCGGCCGGCAACCTCCGCCGCTTCATCCCCTTCGATGTCGACGAGGCAGCCCTGGTGCGGGCGGGTCGCGGGATCCTCACCACCTACCCGGGGCTCTCCGTGGCGGCCGTGGTCGGGGACTTCGAACGGCATCTGCACCAGCTGCCCCGAGGTGGCCACCGGCTGCTCGCCTTCCTCGGCGGCACGGTTGGCAATCTGCGCCCCGCGCAGCGGCAGAACCTCCTCCGTACGCTGCGCGGGCAGGCCGAGAGCTCCGACGCCCTGTTGCTGGGAACGGACCTCGTCAAGGACGTCGACCGCCTCGTCGCCGCGTACGACGACGGTGCCGGGGTCACCGCCGCCTTCAACCGCAATGTGCTGACGGTGATCAACCGGGAGCTCGGGGGCGACTTCGACATCCGCGGATTCGCGCACGTGGCGATCTGGAACGCCGAGAACTCCTGGATCGAGATGCGGCTACGTTCCGTTCGGGAGCAGCGCGTCTCAATCGCGGCCCTCGCCGTCACGGCCGGCTTCCAGCCGGGCGAGGAGATCCTCACCGAGATCAGCGCCAAGTTCACCCTGGACGGCATCGCCTCGGAGCTTGCGCTGGCGGGCTGGGCGGTGGCGCGGCAGTGGACGGATCCCGACGGGGATTTCGCCGTAACGCTCGCGACGCCGTCGTCCGCCCCCGCCGCCGTCCCGGTCTGAACCCGTCCCGGTCCGAGCCGGGCCCGCTCGGACGCCTCGTCAGCCGCCGAGCAGACCGACGTCGCGCGCGGCACCGGTGGAGGCCGAGGTCGCCATCGCCGCATAGGCCCGCAGCGCCATGGACACCGGCCGTTCCCGCCCCGTGGGACGGTAGCCGCCGGCCGCGTCCAGCGCCGCGCGTCGGCTCGCCAATTCCTCGTCGGAGACCACGAGCTCCAGCCGGCGGGCCGGGATGTCGATCTCGATGATGTCCCCGTCGCGGACCAGGGCGATCGTCCCGCCGTGGGCCGCCTCCGGGGAGACGTGACCGATCGACAGTCCGGAGCTCCCGCCGGAGAACCGGCCGTCGGTGATCAGAGCGCACTTCGGGCCGAGACCGCGACCCTTGAGGAACGCGGTGGGGTAGAGCATCTCCTGCATCCCCGGGCCACCGCGGGGGCCCTCGTAGCGGACGATGATCACATCCCCGGCCTTGACCCGCCCGGTGAGGATGGCGTCGACCGCCTCCTCCTGGCTCTCGACCACGAGCGCCGGGCCGCGGAAGGCCCACTGGCTCTCGTCCACGCCGGCCGTCTTCACGACGGCGCCCTCGATGGCCAGGTTGCCGAACAGCACCGCGAGCCCACCCTCGGCGGAGTAGGCGTGCTCGACCGAACGGATGCAGCCGTCTCTGGCGTCGGTGTCGAGGGTGTCCCACCGATTGGTGGAGCTGAACGGCTCGATCGTGCGCACGCCACCCGGCGCCGCGTGGAACAGCTCGATCGCGCCCGGCGAGGGGCTCGGGCCGCGGACGTCCCAGCGGTCGAGGAACTCGCGCAGGCTCGCCGAGTGCACCGTATGCGGGTCCGGGTCGAGCAGCCCGGCCCGGTCGAGCTCGCCGAGGACCGCGGGGATGCCGCCCGCCCGGTGGACGTCCTCCAGGTAGTAACGGGTGGAGCTCGGCGCCACCTTGCACAGGCAGGGGACGGTGCGGGAGATCCGGTCGATGTCGGCGAGGGTGATGTCGACGCCGGCCTCGACGGCGGCAGCCAGCAGATGCAGCACGGTGTTCGTCGAGCCGCCCATTGCCACGTCGACCGCGAAGGCGTTGCGGAAGGCGGCGGCGGTCGCGATCGACCGGGGCAGGACCGCCTCGTCGTCCTTCTCGTAGTAGCGCCGCGCCAGGTCGACCACGAGACGCCCGGCCTCGACGAACAGCTCACGGCGGGCGGCGGCGGTGGCCAGGGTCGACCCGTTGCCGGGCAGGGACAGCCCGATCGCCTCGGTCAGGCAGTTCATCGAGTTCGCCGTGAACATGCCGGAGCAGGATCCGCACGTCGGGCAGGCCGAACGCTCGATCATCGACAGGTCGCCGTCCGAGATGTCCGGGTTGACCGCCGCCGACATCGCGGTGATGAGGTCCAGCCTGGACCGGGCCGTGCCGCCGGAGATGACCGCATTGCCCGACTCCATCGCCCCGCCGGAGACGAACACGGTCGGGATGTTCAGCCGCAGTGCCGCGAGCAGCATCCCCGGGGTGATCTTGTCGCAGTTGGAGATGCAGACCAGGGCGTCGGCGCAGTGGGCGTTCACCATGTACTCGACGCTGTCGGCGATGAGCTCGCGGGACGGCAGCGAGTAGAGCATCCCGCCGTGCCCCATCGCGATGCCGTCGTCCACGGCGATGGTGTTGAACTCGCGCGCCACCCCACCGACCTCGGCCACCGCCCCGGCCACCAGCGAGCCAAGGTCACGCAGGTGCACATGCCCCGGAACGAACTCGGTGAAGCTGTTGGCCACGGCGACGATCGGCTTGCCGAAGTCATCGTCGGTCATCCCGGTCGCGCGCCACAGGGCGCGGGCGCCGGCCATGTTCCGGCCGTGGGTGGTGGTACGGGAGCGCAGGGCGGGCATCTCGACCTCGAAGATCAATTCAACGGCGCTGCTGGCGGGGACCGCCGGCACTGGCAGACGATGACACGACGGTACGCCACCGCACGGACGGGTCCGGTCAGCCAGGTCGCGGGGCCCGGCCAGCCGGGCGGCGAACGGCGAGCGACGGGATCAGGGGCCAAGGACCAGGGATGAGACCCGGAATCAAGGACCCGGAATCAGGAATCAGGGCCCGCTTCGGCGGGGGGCGGGGACGGGGGCGCGTCGGGTGGTAGGTCCCCCAGTCTGGGCCCGCTGGGCGGAACGGCCCAGGGGTAGCCGGCGATCCGCCGACCGGCCCCGCGGCTGCTGTCCGGCGCCGGTGGACGACCCGCGGGCCCCGGCTGGTACCCCGACCGATGCCCCGACTGGCTGGGGCGACCGGGATCACCCGCCCCGCCTGCCGGGTCGTCTCCTCCCCCGCCCGGGCCGGGCTGATCCGGCCGCGTAGGCGAATATCCGGCGGCCTCGGGATACCCGGACGGACCTCGCGCGACCGGCCCGGCCTGCGGCCTGGGGGGGTACGGGTGGCCGGGCTGATGCGGATAACCCGACGGCACCGGTGGACCGGGATAACCCGGCTGCCCCGGCTGGACCGGGCCGTCACAGCGCATGCTCGCCACCTGCCGCGTGCCCAGTGGCCGGTGCCGGCGCCACTGCCGCCGGACAGCCCAGACGAGGGCCAGGGATGCGACGACGCCGGCCGCCGGCGCGACGTCGTGGCCGGCGTCCAGCACCAGCAGGTAGAGGGCCATCAGCCCGCTGAAGACGTAGCCGGTGACGAAGAACGCGAAGGGCCGCAGGTTCAGCCGGCTCACCACGTCCGTGTTCCGAAGCAGGATCGCCGGTACCAGCCAGATGAGGAAACCGAAGAAGAGCGCCGTGAGCGGCGCGAAAAACAGGTACCCGAAGAACGCTGTCATGATCAGAAGCCCGGCGGTCGTCGAGGGTCAGGCCGGGTCGGGACCGGCGGGGACGTCCGCACTGTGCGCCACCGTCGGGGTGCCGTCGAAGTACGGGCCGAGGGCGGCGCGCCAGCGGGCAAACCGCTCCGACTCCCGGAAGTTCGTCAGATGGGCGTCCAGGCTGTCCCACTCGACGAGCAGCACGAAACTCGACGGTGACTCGACCCCGCGGGTCATCCGCGCGAAACGACAGCCCGGCGTGCCGACGAGCTCCGCACGCACCCCGTGATACGCGGCGACGAAATCGTCTTCGCTGCCCGGTTTGATGTCGAACCGGGCGACTTCGAGGACCGCTCCGGCGGGCTGCCCGCCGTCCCGCCCCTCACTCGCCATGGATGATCCTGAAACTCATACCGCCCAGTCTGGCACCATCGGAAGATCGCGGTCCGCCAACATGGACCATGACCACGCCAAACACACCCGGGCGCCCACCCGGCCCGCCGCCGGGCCGCTGGCGCTCTCCACCCGTGGGCCTCGTCCCGCCCCCGGGCCGAGAATTCAGTTCGCCATGTCGACGAACCGTGAGTAATGGCCCTGGAAGGCGACGGTGACGGTGCCGGTCGGCCCGTTGCGGTGCTTGGCGATGATGAGGTCCGCCTCGCCGGCGCGCGCCGACTCCTTCTCGACCGTGTCCTCCCGGTACAGCAGGATCACTGCGTCGGCGTCCTGCTCCAGGCTTCCGGACTCGCGCAGGTCGGAGACCTGGGGACGCTTGTCGGCCCGCTGCTCGGAGGCGCGGTTGAGCTGGGAGATGGCGACCACCGGAACGTCGAGCTCCTTGGCGAGCAGCTTCAGCGACCGCGAGATCTCGCTGACCTCCTGCTGACGGTTCTCCACCTTCTTGGGCGACGACATCAGCTGCAGGTAGTCGAGGATCACCAGGCGCAGCTCGTTGCGCTGCTTCAACCGCCGGGCCTTCGCCCGGACCTCCATCATCGTCAGGTGCGGGCTGTCGTCGATGAACAGCGGGGCCTCCGCGACCTCGCCCATCCGGCGGGCCAGGCGACCCCAGTCGTCATCGGTGAGCCGGCCCGTGCGGATGTTCTGCAGGGACACCCGCGCCTCGGCGGACAACAGCCGCATGGTGATCTCCATGCGGCTCATCTCCAGCGAGAAGATGACCGACGCCATCCCGTTCTTGATCGACGCCGCCCGGGCGAAGTCCAGGCCGAGGGTCGACTTGCCCACGGCCGGCCTGGCCGCGACGATCCACAGCTGGCCGCCGTGCAGGCCGTTGGTCAGCTCGTCGAGGTCGACGAAACCGGTGGGCACCCCGGTCAGCGAACCGTCATGCCCCTGGATGGACTCGATCTCCTCCAGCGCCGGGTTGAGCAGCTCCCCCAGCGGCAGGTAGTCCTCGTTCGTCCGGCGCTCGGTCACCTCGTATACGGCCGCCTGGGCGCGGTCGACGACGTCGCTGACGTCCGGAGCCGCGCCGTAGGCGAGCTGCACGATGCGGGTGCCGGCCTCCGCGAGGCGGCGCAGGACCGCCTTCTCCGCGACGATACGGGCGTAGTACCCGGCGTTGGCCGCGGTGGGCACGCTCGAGATGAGGGTGTGCATGTAGGCCGGACCGCCCACCCGCTCGAGCAGATCGCGGCGGCCGAGCTCGGCGGCGACGCTGATGACGTCCGCAGGCTCCCCCCGGCCGTAGAGATCGCCGATGACCTCGTACACGAGGCCGTGCGCGGGACGGTAGAAGTCACCCGTCTGCAGGACCTCGACGACGTCGGCGATGGCGTCTTTCGACAGCAGCATGCCGCCGAGCACGCTCTGCTCGGCGGGCAGGTCGTGCGGAGGAGTCCGGTCGAACTCCGTACTCCCACCGGAACCACGCGAGATCTCGGTGACGCTCACGACGCACCCTCCCGGGATTCCCGTAGACCCGTATTCGAACGTATGTTCGTACTGATCGGAATCGCTGTCAACGGACCGCTCCGCCCCCGGTCAGCCGGGAGCTCCCAGCAGGGACCGGGCGGGCGGCCTCCGGTGAGCCTCTCGCCGGGCGCCGCCCGCGTCACCGAAGGAGACCTGGCCCGATCAGGCTAGAAGTACCTTCCTCAGTCTGGAGGGTCCGACCTTACGGACCGGCGGGCACCCCCAGCAAAAAGTTATCCACAGGCCCTTGTGGAAAAGCTGTGGGCAACCGGCCGGAACCTGGGGAGGACATCGGGACGGAAACCGGAAACCTGTGGACACCCGAGACCACAGCCTCGACGAAACCCAGCTGGCAGGCGCCCGCATCGCGAGTGCCCTGTGGATAAGAAAAAGTTTCGGATCTGCTCGTCGCCCCTTGCCCCACGCACAACGAACTCCCCTGGCCGGCCGCCTGAGACGGTCGGCCAGGGGAGCCGGTACAGCGAGCGCGGCGGTACAGCGGGAGAAACGGCGGACGCCGCCGTCAGAACCGCCCGGCCTCGGGCCCATCCGGCCGCGATCAGGCCCGCCCGGCCCTGGTCAGGCCTGCGTGACCTGGAGCTTCACGGTCGCGGTCACCTCGGGGTGCAGATGCACGGCGACGGTGTAGGCGCCCAGGGACTTGATCGGCGTGGTGAGCTCGACGCGGCGCCGGTCGAGCTCGGGGCCACCCGCGGCGGTCACCGCCTCCACCACGTCGGCCGCCGTTACGGAACCGAACAGGCGGCCTTCCTTGCCCGCCCGGCTGGTCAGCTCGACCTTGAGGCCACCGAGCTGACCGGCGATCTCCTGAGCGTGCCCGAGATCGCGGACCGCGCGGGCCGACCGGGCCCGCTTGATCTGCTCGACCTGACGCTCCGCGCCCTTGGTTGCGAGGATCGCGTACCGGCGGGGCACGAGGTAGTTGCGCCCGTACCCGTTCGCGACCTCCACGATGTCACCCGGGCTGCCGAGACCGGGGACCTCCTGGGTCAGGATGAGCTTCATCGCCACCCCCTACCGGGCCGAGGCGGTGTAGGGCAGCAGCGCCATCTCGCGGCTGTTCTTCACCGCCGTCGCCACGTCGCGCTGGTGCTGGCTGCAGTTACCGCTCACCCGACGGGCCCGGATCTTGCCCCGGTCGGAGATGTACTTGCGCAGCAGCGAAGTGTCCTTGAAATCGATGTAGTCGACCTTGTCCTTGCAGAAAACGCAAACCTTCTTCTTGGGCTTGCGCACGGCCGCCTTGGCCATGGGTGTGCTGCTACCTCGTTGTGTCGTTCGCGAGGACGACGACCGGCCGCTCAAAACGGTGGCTCGTCGGAGTAGCCGCCGGCCGGTTGCGACCAGGGGTCATCGATGGGTGCTCCACCACCACTACCGCCGCCGTAGCTGCCGGCCGGAGCGCCCGCGGGGGCGCCGGCCGGCGCGCCGTAGCCGCCTCCGCCACCGCCCCCGTAACTGCTGCCACCACCGCCGCGCGCGGCCTTGACGACTTTGGCGGTGGCGTAGCGCAGGCTCGGGCCGATCTCGTCGACATCGAGCTCGATCACGGTGCGCTTCTCACCCTCGCGGGTCTCGAACGACCGCTGCTTGAGGCGGCCGGTGACGATGACCCGAGCGCCCTTCTGCAGCGACTCGGCGACGTGCTCCGCCGCCTGGCGCCAGATGGAGCAGCGCAGGAACAGCGCCTCGCCGTCCTTCCACTCGTTGGTCTGGCGGTCGAGGGTGCGCGGCGTGGAGGCGACGGTGAAGCTGGCGACCGCGGCACCGTTCGGGGTGAACCTCAGTTCGGGGTCGTTGGCTAGGTTGCCGACGACAGTGATGACGGTTTCACCAGCCATGGGCACTCTCCCGGAGATCGGCGGCCCACGACGGCACGGGGACTGCCGTCGCCGCGGACCGGATCACGCCGCCGCCCGGCGGCTCTGACGTGGCTTCTTCGGCTCTGGAAGCCGAATGACCTTGGTGCGGATGACCGACTCGTTGAGGACGAGCTGACGGTCGAGCTCGGCGACGACGTCGGGCTCCGCATGCAGGTCGATGACGGCGTAGATGCCTTCGTAACTCTTGGCGATCTCGTAGGCGAGCCGGCGCCGGCCCCAGACATCGACCTTCTCCACCACGCCGCCGCCCTGACGGACGACACCGAGGTACTGGTCGAGGGAGGGCGCGACGGTGCGTTCCTCGAGGTCAGCATCGAGGATCACCATGAGCTCATAATGACGTGCCAAGACTGAACCCACCTCCTGTGGACTCTGGCGGCCACGGATCTTCCGCGGCAGGAGGGACCGCGACCGGAACCTGTGCCGTCTCGAACGTGCTCGACGCGATGGATCCGAGAGGGGTCCGCCCGTCAGCACATCCGGACGATCATCAGTGCACGAGGGCCACCCGGAGGCGCACCGACCAATCATGACGAGTGGTCGGCCTGGACCAGCGGATGGACACACGTACGCCGGCGCACGGTATGTCCAGCCGAGCTTACTCGATTCCTCCGGGGGCCCTGGCGGCCCCGACCACGAGAACCACGCGAAGCCACGCCGTGAACAGCCCGGCGAGGCAGACGAGGTTCACCGTGATCAGGAGGCCACGCATGTGCCGGGAGGGGGAGGGGTCCGCGAGGGCGAACACAAGCGCCGCGAGCGCCGCGGCGACCGCGACCACCGCGAGCATGCGGGCAGCCGGCCGCGGACCGACGCGCCCGGACCCGGAACCGCCGTGGCCGCCCGGGGAAGAGTCGTGGCCGCCCCCGGACGGGTCGCCGCCGACGTCCCCGGTGCCGGGCTGACCCGGCTGGGCATCCTGCATGTCCACAGCATCGCCTCCCGTAGTCCCAAACGCCGAAGGCGAGGTGACGGAAACCCCGCACGGCGCCCCATGCC
>NZ_CDWRCL010000148.1:0-9860 GCF_977927575.1 Frankia sp. CcCS3 | reverse complement strand
CGATCAGACACTGACGATCCTCGGCGGGGCCGTGGTGATGATTGCGGCGGTGTTCGCCCCCTTCGTCCTGCTGCACCTGATGGGATTCGCCGACATCCACCTGATGCGCGCCGTCGGTTCAGCAGGTCGGCGCAGTGCGGCGTCGTTCGGCCAAGGGGCGGGTGCGTTGCTGGGATCGACGTCGCGGGAGACTTTCCGCGGAATCGGTGCACGGCTGCAGACCCGCAATCGCGGCATGCTCGGCGGCGCCGGTGGCGTCGGCAGCTTTGGCGCCGAGCCCGCGCTGCCCCGGCCGGCCGCGCTACGGACCGGTCGTGGCAGCGGCCTCGGCGCTCCGGCGGGCACGTCCTCCCGGACGGGTGCCGCCACGGCCGCGGTGCGCGGCTCGACGGCCGGCCGGCCCCGGGCCGGCGGTGGCAGTACCCGGCAACCGGCAAGAGCCGCCACCCCCACCAGGGCGACGGTCACGGTCGGCAGCAATTCCAGGCCGGTCGGCGCCACGAGGACGATGCGCCCGGGTTCCGTCACGGGCGGGGCACGCGGGCCCGGTCAGGCCACGACGCGGGTACCCGTGCCCCCGTCGGCGTCCCGGCCTCCGAAGATGACGGCGGCGGTGCCGCCGTCCCGCACCGGCGGCACGTGAGTAGTTGAGTGGCGAGGTAGCGAGGTAGCGAGGTAGCGAGGTAGCGAGGTAGCGAGGTAGCGAGGTAGCGAGGTAGCCGATGATCGCGGAACGCAGTTACCGCTTCGGACCGCTGGAACGCGGCGGAGTCATGCTGGGCATGCGCTGGCCGCAGCTCGGCCTGATGATCGGCGTGATGCTGTGCGTGCTCGGGGCACTTCGCTCTCCACGCCTGTTCATCCCACTCTGGGTACTGATGGGAGTAATGCTCCTATTTGTTGCGTTCGTCCGGGTGGAGGATCGTAATCTCGACCAGTGGGTGCCGATCCTCTTCGGCTTCACGATGCAGAAGGTGACGGGCGAAACGGTGTTCCGTGGCGCGTTCTTCCGGCTGGGTGCCGGGGAGGACCAGCTCAGCCGAACGGTCCTTCCGGGGCCGCTGTCGTCGCTGGTGATGTTGTCCGTACCGGTCGGCGGCGGCCGGTACGTGGCGGTGGTAAAGGATGCCAAGCAGCAGACCTACACCGCCGTCCTGCAGGTGCAGGGTAGCCAGTTCGCCCTGCTGGAGTCCGGTGACCAGCAGGCCAGGGTGGACGCCTGGGGGGAACTGCTGGCCGGGCTGACCGCCGGGGGCGGCAAACTGTCGCGCATCCAGTGGTTGGAACGCACGCTGCCCGACTCCGGCGACCAGCTTCAGCGGCACTGGCGGGTCCGCGGGCATCACGACGACTCTTGGGCCGCCGACGCCTACCAGCAGGTCATCGACGCGGCGGGCCCGGTGGCGCAGCGACACGAGACCTACCTCTCGTTTCAGCTTCGGGCCAGGGACGCCCGGCGCGCGATCCAGCGGGCCGGGGGCGGTGACCAGGCGGCCTGCGCCGTCCTGCTCGGCGAACTGCGCACGATGGAGGCGGCTCTCGCCCGTGCATCCATCAACACGGTCGGATGGCTGCCGCCACGGGCGCTCGCCGCGGTCATCCGCACCACCTACGATCCGTACTCGATCGAGATGATTGACGCGCGGGGTGGTGCGAGTACGGACCTCGCCGGGGGCCTGAAGGGGTTGGCGTCCGGCATCGACCCGGCGGTCGCGGGCCCGGTCCGGACCGTCACCGCCTGGGACCACTACCGCACCGACTCCGGCTTCCACACGACATACTGGATCAATGGCTGGCCGCGTGTGCCCTCCCCTGCCGCGTTCCTCGCTCCGCTGCTGATGGAGACGACCTGTCGGCGGACGGTTTCACTGGTGGTCGAGCCGCTGCCTGGCCGGAAGGCGGAGAAGGCGGTAAACCGACGGCGGATGGCACACCTCGGTGAACAGCAGATGCGGGACAAGGTCGGGAAGGTCACCACCCAGCGCGACGTGGCTGAGGCCGACGAGGTCGAACGCCGCGAGCAGGAGCTGATCGCCGGATTCGGCGCCTTCCGCTTCCACGGCTTCGTCACGGTCTCCGCCGACGACCTCGACGGGCTCGCCGATGCCTGCGGTGAGGCCGAAACGCTGGCCTCACGCAGCCGGTTGGAGATGGTGCGTCTCGTCGGCGAGCAGGATCAGGGCTTCAGCGTCGGAGCACTACCGTTGGCGGTGGGGGTTTCTTGAGCTCAGCACACGACGACGCCTCGGCCCGCGGGTACCCGGTCCCGACCGGCGGATACCCGACCGGCGGCTATGCGGGCAACGGCCATGCGGTGGGCGGTTACGTGCCGGCTGGCTATCCGGCCGGTGGAGCCGTGGCCGGTCGCCCCGAGCGTGCCGACAGCAGCCCCGGCGGCCCGGGCGGCCCCGGCGACGAGGGCGTCGACGGCGACTTCGACGACTTCGGCGACGGCGACTTCGACGACCCGCCCAGCTACGACGAGGCCGGTTACGACCCCGACGGCTACGAGGCGGCGGCCTACGAGGCCACGTCCCACGACCCGGGACGCGACGCCGAGGGCTATGTGGACCTCGGCGGCGGTCCGCGGTGGCGGCGCGAGGGACACATAGTCGCGGAGCCCCCCCGGCGCAGCCGGCGCACGGAACGGGCCGCGGCGGCCACCGAGAAGGCGGCGATGCGCCGGGCCCAGCTAGCCCTGCGCCGGGGCGCACAGCCGCCGCGGCTGTTCGGGCCGTTCGGCGGGCGGACGTTCCACAAGCTGCGGCTTCCCGCGCACATGGAGACGACGGCACAGATCGCCGGCATCTACCCGTTCGTCGTCGACTCCGGCTTGGCCGCGCCCGGCATGTACATCGGTCGGCACGTTTGGTCGGGGAACTCGTTCGACTTCGACGTCTTCGAGCTGTACCGCCAGCAGGTCATCGAGAATCCGAACTTCGCCGTGTTCGGCGCGGTCGGCTCCCGCAAGTCGGCGCTGCTGAAGACGCTGATCTCGCGGGGGGCGGCATTCGGCTACCAGGCCGCCGTACCCTGTGACCCGAAGGGCGAGTACACGCGGCTGGCTCGGCGCCTCGGCTGTGAGCCCACCTACATCGGGCCCGGCATGGCCACCCGGCTGAACCCGCTCGACGCCCCACCCCGTCCGATGGGCATCGCCGACGAGGACTGGGCCCGTGAGGTGAAGCGGGCTCGTTCGGCACTCCTGTCGTCCCTGATCGAGACGGCGAAGGGGGTACCGCTCACCCCGGCCGAGCACACCGCGGTCGACCTGGCTCTCGACGTCGTGACCCGGCAGATCACCGGGGCGTCCCCGGACCGGTGGGCAACCCCGCTCCTGCCGCACGTGCTGGAGGCGATGACGGATCCGACCGAGGAGGACTGTGTCAACCTCCCGATGACCGCGACCGAGCTGCGCGACGCCTCCCGGGATGCCACGCTGACCCTGCGCCGGCTCACGCACGGCGCGCTGGGCGGTCTGTTCGACGGGCCTACCACCTCCCCGCTGGACTTCGACCGTCCGATCGCCGTGCTGAACCTGGAGCGGGTCCAGGGCAGCGATGAGATGATCGCCCTGATCATGACCTGCGCGCAGGCGTGGATGGAAGCGGCACTCATGCGCCAGGACGGCGTGCAGCGCTACGTCGTCTACGACGAGTGCTGGCGGCTGATGCGGTTCGCCGGCCTCGTCCGCCGGCTGTCCGCCCAGCAGAAGCTCGCCCGGCAGTGGGGATGCGCGAACGCGATCGTTGCCCACCGTATCTCCGACCTGCTGTCCGCCTCGCCGGACTCGGTGGAGATCGCCAAGGGCCTGCTCGCCGAGACCGCGATCCGGATCCTCTACAAGCAGGCGTCCGATCAGATCGCCGACACGCAGGCCGCGCTCGGGCTCACCGATGTCGCCGCCGACCTGCTCCCCAGGCTCGACCCGGGCTACGCCCTGTGGCTGATCGGCGCCCGCGCCTTCTACGTCGAGCACGTCGTCGGCGACCTGGAGATCCCCGTGGTGCTCAACGGCTCGAAGATGCACGGCGAGGTCGACGACACCAACCTGACCCCCGACGATCTGGATCCGGCCGAGCTGGACCCGCCGGATCTCGGTCCCGGCCGGCTGCGCCGGATGGCCGACGAACTCCTCGACAACCGGGAACTCGAGAGCGGGGAGCTCGGGAGCGGGGAGCTCGTCGACGGCCCGGCCGTCCCACGGGCCGCCGGCCTCACGGGCGGGTTCGGTTACCCGCCCGTGGAGCCCAGCCCCAGCTCCACCAGCTGACGATCCCCGGGCGGCGCGCCGAGGGCGCGGCACCTGAGGACCTCGACGCGCCGGCAGGGCGGCCCCGTCAGCGTTGGAAGGTCACCCGCAGCACGGCCCGGGCGAGGGTGTGGAAGGTGAGGTTGAAGCCGACGACGGCCGGTGAGACCTCGTCGTTGATCTCTAGTTCCGGAACGTCGACCGCGTGGACGGTGAAGATGTACCGGTGCGGTACGTCGCCCTGCGGCGGCGCGGCCCCGCCATACGCCTTGGAGCCCCAGTCGCTGCGCACGTGATACGCGCCGACGGGCAGGCCGGTGAAGTCGCCGCTGCCCGCGCCGCGGGGAAGCTCGGTCACCGCCGCGGGGATGCCCACCAGGACCCAGTGCCAGAATCCGCTGCCGGTGGGCGCGTCCGGGTCGTAGCAGGTGACGACGAAACTCCTGGTCTCGGCGGGCTGACCGAACCAGGCCAGCTGTGGGGAGATGTCGGCACCCCCGGCGCTGGTGTGCACCTGATCGGACGGAACGACTCCACCGTCGACGAGGTCCGTACTGGTCACGGTGAACAGCGGTTTGGCGGGCAGCACGTCGAACGGGTCGGGGGGTGTACCGCGGTCGAGCAGGGACATCTACCATTCCTTCCGTTACGCCATTCGATGACATTCCCGAGACGGAACCGTCACCTGCCGGCTCTACGCTTCTCCGCGATGAAACCTCACCCGGAGGTGCGCCGGGCCGTCGGCATGCGGTTCCAGACAACCTGGTGAGGTCCCGGTGAGACTGGTCACCGCCATCCTGCGTCCACATCGCATCGATGACGTACGCACCGCCCTTGAGACCTTCGGTATTCAGGGTATGACGGTCAGCCAGGTGACCGGATTCGGCATCGAACTGTGGCGTACCCAGACATATCGCGGGCAGACCTTCCACGATGAGTCGGTGAGCGCCGTGCGGGTCGAATGCGTCGTCGCGGACTCCGACGTCGAGGACGTCATCGAGGTGATCCGGAGATCGGGCGGATCGGCGGCCAGCGGAGCCGGCAAGATCTGGGTTCTTCCTGTTGACGCCCTCGCCCGCGTCCGCACGGGGGAACGCGGACCGGACGCCTTGTGAGTGCGGACGCCTCGTGAGTCCGGCGGCGCCCCGGCTGCACCGAGGGCGACCTGGCTACGGCGACCCCGACCAGCAGACTGCACCGACCGTGACCAGCTCGGTTGCCGCGATCTCTCGATGGCCCCCCAAGGCCACAACACCACCCACCAATAGTGAGATGATCGTCATACAAACGATGCTTTCGGTGTGCGACCAGCGACTGTTCCCACCTTTGGGTGACGAGGAGAGGCGACAATGACCCGTTGACCCGATACGGTTGACGGGTCCCCCGGCGGGCGTCCCGCCGACTCCCCCCGTATCGGTGCGGAGCCCGCCGGGACCCGTCCTCGCGACTTGGCCGCATCACAGGTAACCGTCGCGCGGCCGCGATGACCACCGGGGTATCCCAATCAGCCCCGGTCGTCTTGATCATCCCCGGTCAGTCCTGATCAGTCTCGCTCAGTCCCGGGGTCTGACGTTGATGAGCAGCCGAGTGACGCCCGCCGCCGCGGCATGGCCGTACCGCGAAGGTCGCAGCCTCCTCGGCGACCGGGGCACTCCTGCCGAATTCAGCGGAGCCTTCCCGCACGGCACCGTTCCTGGCCCGCTTCCTACGGCGGGCCCGGAGGAATTCGAAAGCGATGGGAAGCACCGAGACGGCGACAATTAGAATCAACATCGGCTCAATGTTGTTCCGTACAAAATCTATCTTACCGAGGTAAAAACCCAGAACCGTGAGGCCGCAACCCCAGACCACCCCGCCCACAATGTTGTAGGTGATGAAGATGCGGTAGTTCATCCGGCTCACGCCGGCGATGACCGGAGTGAAGGTGCGGACCACGGGAACAAACCGCGCCAGGATGATGGACCGCGGCCCGTATTTCTCGAAGAACTCGTGCGACTGCTCGACGTACTCCTGTTTGAACAGCCGCGAGTCGGGGCGTCGGAACAACGCCGGACCGGCTCTTCGACCGATCAGGTAGCCGACTTGGTCGCCAGCCACCGCGGCGAGCCCGATCAGGACAGCCGCCACCGGCAGCGGGGTGGAAAGCTCGTCGCGGGCGATCAGCATACCCACGGTAAACAGCACGGAGTCACCCGGGAGGAAGAACCCGACCAGTAGGCCGGACTCCACGAAGACGATCAACAGAACGACAGCCAGGCCCGCTTTGGCCAGGCTGTCCGCGCTGAGGACGCCAGGGCCGAGAGCGAGGGTGTTCGACGCGAATGCATTCACTATCGCGGGCCTCCGACAGGCTTCGACGACGGGTTGGACACGTCCGTGAGACCGCGGCAACCATCGAGGGACCGCTACCGCACCCGCCTGAGGACACCGTAAGGGTATCGATCGCTCTTCCGTCTCCCACCGGGCACCCGCAAGAGTGGCTCCACGGCGTCCCGGGCACGTCCCGGGCACGTCCCGGCAGGTTGCGGCAGGTCCGGTTACGCCCGGTACGTCCCTCATGGGTGCCCGATCATAGGTGCCCGAATCGTCCAGCGAAGCGATCCACCGCCAGTCAAGATCCGGCCGGCCCAGGCGGACCGCCGACGCGATGGCCGGATGTGCCTCATTAGGCTTAATTCGTGCATTATCGGCGGCCAAGCTTGGATCAGCAGCCTGTTGTCCCGAATGATCCGAGTGGCCCGCCGGCCTGGCCGGATGCGTTAACACCACGGCCCCCGCGCTCCCGGCCGACGCAGTCAGCGCAGTCAGGGAGGCCGACACGACCGGCTGCGGGGGCCACCCCTGCCGGGGCGCACCGATGCCCCTCCCGTCCGGTCCGTACCCCGCTGCTCGCGGTCCGGCTCCTGCTCGGGCTGCTGCCCCTCGCGGCCTGCGGAAAGCGGGCTGGCGGCGACGACGGATCATCCCCCGCGATCAGTGCCGGCGGACCCGATGAGCGAGGTGCATCGTTACCACCGGGAACCCGCGGGGAAATTCTGTCCAGTCAGGTGGTCGCGCCGGCCCCGACTGGTATCCGGGCGTGGCGGGTGATGTACCGGTCCCACACGACGCCGGGCGTCGACATTCCGGTGTCCGGGATAATCCTGGCTCCGGAGGAGAACGTTCCGGTTCCGCCGGGCGGCCGAAAAATCGTCGCGTTCGGGCATGGCACCACGGGCCTCAAGGATGCCTGTGCACCGTCGGCGGCACGACCCGCGCTGATCGCCGCCGCCTCGACTTTTCCGCTCGTCCGGGCCGGTTATGTCGTGGCCCTCACAGACTATCCGGGACTGGGGAGTCCCGGCGAACACGCGATCTACGTTGCCGAGCCGGAGGGCAGGGCCGTGCTTGACGCGGCACGCGCCGCCGCTGCCCTCAAGGCGACCGGTGCCGGTCGCGACATCGTCCTCTGGGGCTATTCGCAGGGCGGCCAGGCGGTGTTAGCCGCCGGAGCGATTGCCGCCGCCTACGCACCCGAGCTACGGATCCGGGGAGTCGTCGCAACCGCCCCCCTGGCCGACCTGCCGGCGTCCCTCGCCACCTTGCAGCACAATACCGACGGGGTCGCCTATGTCCTGCTGGCGATAATCGGGCTGTCCGTCGAGGACCGGACGATCAACCTGGACCGGGTGCTCACCCCGACCGGCCGGCGACTGCTGTCGATCGCCCGCGACCGTTGCGCCACCGACCTCACCAGGGCGAGCATCGGTACGTCCGTCGACACCGCCTTTACCGTCAATCCTCTGGATCATCAGCCCTTCGCAGCCGGATTCGCCCGGCAGCGAGAGGTGGCCCTGCGGAAGATGGCTTCGACCCTCGTTCTCCAGGGTGACCTCGACCTGGTGATCCGACGCACGGTGACCGACGGCGTGGTCACCGGGCTGTGCCGGAAGGGCACGACCGTGGACTACCGGCGTTACCCCGGCGCGGACCACGGCACCGTCCTCGGCGCATCGATGGCCGACCTCACCGCCTGGGTCGCGCAGCGCTTCGCCCCGTACCCGCCGCCGGTCACCGACATCTGCGAGATGCGCGCAGCCCGGTTCGGATAACCCGTCCCCGGCTAAACGGGCCCGTCGCCGGCTCACGGCTGTCCCCGGCTCACGGTAGGGTCTGTGGACAACCGTGCGCCCGAGCACACCCTGCCCATCGGTGGTTTGTTGTGATCGTTTGATCATGTATGGGCGGCCGGGGAATTGTCTGGCTGTGTCGGGTAGGGAAGGAGCGGTTCGGCCGCGGAGGTGATCGTGATGACAGAGCCGCTGCCGTGCCCGCCGGCTCCGGCGCCGGTGGAGGCGTACGCGTCCCGGTTGGATGGCCTGTTCGCCTCCCGGGCGCAGCGGCGGGCGTTCCGGGACTACCTGGTCGGTCTGCTGCTGCCGCGGGACCGGAACAAGACGCTGACCTGTCTGGCCGGGGCGGAGCCGGTGGTGGGCGCGCAGCACCGGGAGGTCCAGCGGCTGCAGTGGTTTCTGTCCGAGTCGCCGTGGGACCACGAGAAAATCAACACTCGGCGGGTTGAGCTGCTCATGGCGGCGCCGGCCACCCGGCCTCATCCCGGCGGGGTACTGATCCTGGACGACTCCGGGGACCGCAAGAGCGGGCACGCCACCGCGGGCGTGTCCCGTCAGTACATCGGTTCCCGAGGCGGCCCGTACCGGATCGGCGGGCCACTGCGGCTGGTCGTGGCCACCACCGACCCGGCGACCCGGCCAACCACCAGCACCTGGTACCTGGCCACCACCCTGCCCCGCCCGGACCTGCCCACCACGGCGACGTCGGCGTTCTCACCCGCCAGCTACGACGAGATCATCCGCCTCTACGGGCTACGCGGCTGGGTCGAACAGGACTACAAGCAGGTCAAGCACGAACTGGGCTGGGCCGACTTCCAGGTCCGCTCCGCCACCGCGATCGCCCGCCGCTGGACCCTGGTGAACTGCGCGTTCAGCCTGTGCTGGCACGACACCCCCACCGAGCCACCCACACCCAGCCCAGCCCGCAACCGGTCCGCAGCGGCACACCGCCGTCCTGGCCGGTCAACCTCCGACAGGTCCGCGCCTGCCTGACCCCGCTGTGCCTCCTGCTACGCCTCTGGCAGGCCTGGACCACCGCCCCGATGCCCCACCCACTCCGCGAACTGACCGACACGCTCGCCGCCGGACACCGGCTCCGCCTCTACCTACCCCCATAGATCACGGATCACGAACTGCCGATCACAACAAACCACCGCCATCCATGGGGACCGCCAGTTGACATCCTCCCCCGCGTGAACGCGAGGGATTCCCGGCGGCGGTCATGCCGCGTCCCGGGTGGTTGACGCTTCGCAGCCCGACGTAACCGCCGTGGCTCCACGTCCGTTCACGACACGGGCTGTACGCCCGGGACTTGCGTCCTGTCCTGCCGCGAGAATGTTCAATGCCGCGTTCGTGTCCGCGTTCCCCTGCCAACCACACGAGGTGCAGGCGAACAGCGCCTGCGACCGTAAACATTCACCTGCTTTAGCGATCTTGCTGTGGGTGACGGTTCACGGGCATGGCTGTGGGCCGCGCCGGGCGGGGTGGTTGGGGTC
>NZ_CDWRCL010000147.1:0-9862 GCF_977927575.1 Frankia sp. CcCS3 | reverse complement strand
GCCCCGGGGCGTACTTCCCACACAGGCCCTAGCGGACAGCACCATCGCCGAGTTCGCGAAGACGATGTCGGCCTCCGGCGCGACGCCGACGAGCCGGAACGGCGGCAGGCCCGCATCCCCGCCCGCGCCACTGCCCGCAGCGATGCCCGCCACGTGCGAGCCGTGGTCGGACTGCGAGCTGGTCCAGATCGCGTTCATCCGGTTGTTCGCGACCACGTCGGCGACGGCGGTCTGGTCCCACCAGACGCCGTACGGGAAGCCGGGCGGCGGCCCCTGGCCGGCCTCGGGCCGGGACACCTGGTCCCAGTAGCCGATCACGCGGCTCTTCGGCGGCATGACCCCAGGTACCGTGAACGTCGGGTGCGTGACCGTGAGCCGGTTGTCGAGGATGCCGACCAGAACGCCCTTGCCGGTCGCGCCGGGCGTCCCGCCGACCGAGTACGGCGGGGCCTGAGCGCGCACGGCGGTGGCCTTGATCTCCGGCATGCTGCGATCGATCAGCAGGTGCGTACGCGCTGAGGCGGCCAGCCACCGCACGCCCGGGACCGCCTCCAGCGCGGCCATGTCGGCGAGCCACACGGTACCGGTAGCCACCTCGCCGTCGTGGTGGCCGAGCTCGAGCCCGGCGGCGGTGAGCGTGGCCGGATCGTCCGCATACGTCACGAAGACGTCGACGCGGCGCTCAGGCTCCCCGTCGTGCCGCCAGCTCTCCAGCTCGCGCAACAGGCCCGCGTCGCAGCGGTCCCCGGCCACCTACAGCTGCCCGGGTGGATCGACAGACACGGTGACCGTCATGTCGTTGACCCCGTCCTCATCGTTTTCGTCGTCCTGGCGGTCGAAGACTGATCGAGTACCAGCACAGCGTACTGTGTGTCCGGGTGCGGCGATCATCTGTTTGTTGCCGATGTAGCTGGCGACGTAGTGAATGGGGGATGTGTCCAGAAAACGGCTCTGGCTCACTTTCGGCGGTGACCGAATGTCAGCCGAGCAGGATGCGGTGGCGGAGGAGGGTGAACTCGGCTCGGCCGTGCATCTGGCGCATGATCCGTCTGGTTTTGGTGTTCACGCCTTCGGTGCCGCCATTGTGGTGGGCCACAGCGAGGGCGGCGTTGACGGCCGCGCGGTCGAGGTCGAGTCCGCATCCCCCGACGGCGGAGCAAAGCCCGGTTCGCCCGGGAGCTGTAGGCCTTGTCCGCCATGACCCGGTCGGGACGGGTCCGGGGACGGCCAGGCCCCGACCGGGGAACACGGATCTTGTCGAGTACGGCCGAGAACTGCGGGCTGTCGCCGCGCTGCCCGGCGGTGACCAGCAACGCCAGCGGACGACGGCCCTGCTCGCAGGCAAGATGAATCTTTGTAGAGAACCCACCGCGGGAACGTCCCAGCCCATGGCCGGCCGGTTCTGTGACTACTCCTCCCGGAGGTTCCCGCCGAAGATCCCCCTTTTGCGTGCACCGGCGGCGTGCTGGTGGGCCCGGGCCACCGTGGAGTCGACGGAAACGTCCCAGGTGATCAGCCCTTGCGCGTCCGCCTGGGCCTGAAGCTGGGTCAGGATCCGTTCCCAGGTGCCGTCCCGCTGCCAGTTCCGAAACAGTCCGTAGGGGGCAGCCGCAGGCTGGCCTTGACCCGCCACAGCAACGCCGCACCGGTGTCCGCCGCCGCACACCAGTCCGTCCAGGAGTAGAAGTTGCGGTCCGCGAGCAACAGCCAGCCCGAGGCCAGCCGCGGGTAGAGGGCCCGGGCCAGGGCCTGCTCGCTGGCGGGCTTCGTCCCACCGGCCGGGCCGAGCGCGGCCAGGACCGGGACGTGTGAGGCACACTCGGACACGGTGACCGGGCGGACCTTCGGCAACACCCCCGGCGCGTCGTCGCGGCCCACCGGCACGCCGAACGCGGAGATGTTCACCTTCGAGGCCGGCACGTCCCATTCCAGCCCGTCGATACTCATCAGCCGCCACCGGGCGAGGAACGCCCCGGCCGTGTCCAGGTCCGCGACCGGCCCGGCGACCTGGCTGAACAGCTCCGCCAGCGGCCGGTCCCCACCGCAGCCCCACCACGTCGAGATCGGTGAGCGTGGCAGCGAGCCGGCGGGCGACCGCCTCGTAGTCGTCGTCCGCGCGAACAACGCGAGCGCCACCACGAAGTAGGCCACGACCTGCGGTGGGATCGTCGCATCGGAGCGCCGGGCACCCGCTCCGGTCGCCTCATCGACCGCATCACGCGGGACGAACGACGTCAGGACCCCCAGGGAGATCCAGTCCGTCAGCTGGCTACCCGCCACCGCCCCCGTGTCCGCCACAGCGCTCGATCATGCCGCCAACCAGACGGAACCACCTGAATCGACACACCACAGCCCACCAAGATCTAAATAGTGGAAGTGGCATTGAGGCAAGCCCCGATACAAACTCGCACACCGTCATCTTGGGACTTTCTGGTTCATGACCGCGCGAGTTCCGACTCCTCCGCACGAGGCATCATGATCCCGGCTAATCAGATGCCAGATCCCAGCGGAGACATCTTGGAGTGCACGCTGGCCGTCGACATCCCTTGCTCGACCAACCTCCCACGACTACCCAACGTAGTCGAGACTTGTCGATGCACCCGGGAATCGAACCAGACGATCAATACCCCGACCTGGACATTCTCTATTCGATCAAGGATCAGATCTCATAGAATTTACCTATTTGCCCAGGTCAGGGCATTGTTGCGCATCGTGGTGGAGACGAGGGGACTCGAACCCCTAACCCCTGCCTTGCAAAGGCAGTGCTCTGCCAATTGAGCTACGCCCCCGAGGGACGCGCTCCGGCCGGGACGGAACCATTCGACGATGACCACCTCGGCGAAGCGCTTCACAAGCGTACGGCATGACGGTCTCCTCGGACGTTGGTCCGGCACGGGAACCACCCGGGAACCATGGGGGGACACCGATGCTCGGGGGGATCCGGTCTTCCGGCGGTCACAGTGCCCGCCTACGACCATCGTGCCCCGCGGAAGCCCTGTGGATAACCGGCCCGTCGGCCAGGACCGGCGCAGGGTCGGATCGATGAAGGCCAGCCGCTCCCGCACCTTGACCGCGAGATCCCGGAAGTCGGAGTAGCACCGCCGCACCGCGCTCTGCGTACCGCCGAGCGCGCCGTCTCCGGCCCGCAGTTCGAACATCGGCTTACGGGCGTCGTGCGCCAGCGGGATCAGGTTCGCGTAGTGCCCCAGAGTGGCGATCTCGAAGGAACGGTCGTGCGGTCCGGGGTTCCCGCTGGTGAGCACCGAGGTCGCGAACACCTCGGGAATCCGGTCGAGCCACCGGTCGTGCGCCTTTGCCGGCCGGTCGGTCCGCGTCGGCGGCTGCATCACGATGTACCCGATCGGCATCATCAGCCCGCGCGGAGCCGAGATGCGCTCGGGAATCTTCGGCAGCACCGTGCCCTGCCAGGTGGAACGCCACTCCCGCAGCGTGGGGCCGAGGTTGCGCAGCCCCCGCAGCGAGAACAGGTCCGCTGCCAGTGGCATGAGCACGGTGTCGGCGGACAGCAGCGCGGCCCGGTTGATGGCCCCCAGATTGGGCCCCACGTCGATGAGCACGATCTCGGCGCCAACCAAGCGGGCACCATGGTCGATGACCCGGTGCAACGCCGTCGTCGTACGCAGCGCCGCGATGTCCTTGCCGAGGAAGCTGTTCGGCCAGGCGGCCGACAGCCGGTCCTCGAAGACGCTCAGCTCGACGTCACCGGGCAGCAGCCACAGGCCGTCCTCGATCGTCACCGGATCGAAGAGCGCGACGTCCCCGACCCCCTCCATGATCGGCCCGATCGCCGTCGCCATCGTCCCCGTACCGGGGACAATCCGAACCGGGCGCACGTCGAGGTCGATGATGGGCTTCGGCGCGGACGACGCGGTGACCTCCGGCTCCTCCCACAGCTGGGTCAGCTCGTCCTCGTCGAGGAACTGGGCGGTCAGGTTCGCCTGCGGATCGAGATCGACCGCGAGCACCCGGTGACCCATGCGCTGCAGCATGTGCGCCAGGTGGTAGGCGAGGGTCGTCTTACCGACGCCGCCCTTGTTGTTGAACAAGGGCGGCGTGATCATGAAAAGCTCCGGCCACGATCCCCATGTCGCCCGCGCGCCGCCTCACCCCAGTTGTCCCTGTTGTCCAACACGGCAGACATTGTCGCGCTAGCCGGAAACCTCAGAAGAAGCCCGCCCCGTCGCGGGTCCCGCCAGCCCGGTCCGGGACGCCGAGCAGCCGGCCGGTCAGTCCGAGAAAGCGCCGGTCATTCCCAGGGGGCGAGGGTGGGCCAGTCCGGCCGGCCCGGGTCCCGGCCGGCGAGCCAGCGCAGCGTCGGCCTGGTGGGCGTATCGACGACCACACGCCGCTGCCCGCGACCGACGGCGGTCGACGGCCGGTCCCCCGGCGCCAGCACGACGGTGATCTCCGGGGGTACTCGGGCCGGCAGCCCGCGCAGGGTCCACTCCCATTCGGTCTGGACGTAGGCCGGGCTCAGGTCCGCCCAGCCGGGACCGCCGAGATCGGCAAGATCGAGGTCGACGAGGTGTATCTCGGTCTCCCGCCAGCGGAGGAAGACCAGATCAGCAAGGGTCGTCAGGCCATAGGTGGCGGTGTGCCCGAGACCCGTGCGCCAGACGTCGACCTGCACGCCGTCCCAGGCCCGCTCCAGCCGGGTCACCGCGGCCACCAGGTCGTCGCGGACCTGGGCGGCGGGCAGATCGCAACCGGCGGCGATGCCGTCCTCCCGCTGCTGCGCGCCCCCCGGGTACTGGGCCCGGATCCCACCGGCCCGGGCGGCTTCGACCATGCCGGTGTGACTGTCCGCGTTGCGGGCCAGGTGGGTGAGCAGGTGACCGACCGCCCAGCCCGGCAGGCCCGACGGACGGCGCACGACGATGTCGTCCAGCCGGCCGGCCACCTCCAGTAGACGCCGATGGGCCGCTGCACATCCGGCGAGCCGATCGTGCGGAACCACCGAGGGGAGGTAGGAGGGACCGGACGGCGGCGACGTGTCGATGCTCGACTCCTGAGCGATGCTCACACCCGCCCCGGAGTCGGCATCAACTCCCGCGCCGGGGACGATGGCGTCGGACGGTCGGGGCGAGGTCGGGGTGGTCATGGTTCTACGGTGCCCCCCGACGCCACCACACGCCACCACACGCCAGGTCAAGCCTCCTACCAGCGTCTTTACCCGCAGATTCCTTATAGTCGGCACACGTTGCGCTCGAGATCCGGGCCGCGTCCGACGCTCCCTCGATGGCCGACGTAACGCGGTGGAAACAGCTCCGAGCGAAAATACCCAGAGGAAGATACGGAAAGCATGCACACGGATACCCGGCGGAAGGATGAGCGGATGTTCACAACTCCTCGCTTCCTGCAGGGCATTGTCCCCTTCGAGGGCAAAGGTCTGGATGTTCCGATTTCGCTTGGCTCGTCGTTCAGCTACGTCGTCCCAGCCGGCATCACCGCCCAGCCGCTCTACTTCCGGGGCGGCAACTCGACGGACGAACTGATCTGCCCGATCCTCCTGCGGAACGGGGTTCCCATGCGCTTCTTCCCGATCGGAGCGCGGGGTTCAATCCACGTGCCGCTGCGCGTCGTCGAGGATCTGGTGTCGGAGACGCACATCGAGCTGCACCTCGCCGCCCCGGCCGGACTGGTCGGCACCCTGATCGCCGACGTGGGCCTAGTCGAGCTCTGAGGCTGAGGCCCTGAGCTGGAAGCTTCGGCGGGCTGACCCCCCGGGCCGGGCTGGCATCCCGGCCTTGCCGTGGACCTCAGCGCCCGCCGGCCGGGGCGCCCGCCGCGGAGGTCGCCTCCCGCCAGAGGTCGATCTCCTCCTTGCCCCTGCTGCGGCGCCGGACGGCGGTCAGCGCGGCTCCGGCGCTCGCCAGTAGAGCCAGCACGGTCACCTTGCGAACCATCTCGTCTCCTTCGTAGGCCACCTTCACCCAACGGTATCCCGCCCGCCGGCACCGTGGCCGGACCGGGTCGCATCGCCCTGATCAACGTCACCGCAGGCTGATCAACGCCGCAGCAGGCCGCGCAGCCGGGATCGGGCCGGCCAGGACGGCGGGGGTCCCGACACCGCATAGGCCGGGAACACCCGCTCGGCCACGTCGACCAGCATCGCCACGTCGATGGGCCGAAGCACGACCCCGGCGGAGAGCACGTAGTCGGCCACCCCGGTGGCAGGCAGCAACAGCACGCCCTCGACGAGGGCCAGGCCGGCGGGAAGATCCGCGCGGGCGAAGGCCACGACCGGCTGGACCTCCAACTGCCAGCCCGCCGGCAGTTCCGCGAGGAGCTGCGCGGTGGCCTCCTCGCCCATCCACGCGACCAGCCCCAGCATCGCCCGCAACGGAACCTTGCCGGCCCAGACCCCGGCGGCGTTCTGGCGGATCGGTCCCGGATGGGCGTCGGTCTCGATCACCCAGGCCCCGGACGGCCCGATGACGAGATGGTCGATATTGCCGGCCGAGTCGGCCAGCGCGCGGTCGTGCAGGACGGTGTAGCCGGCCCGGACCAAACGGTCCAACGCCCGTGCGGTGCTGCGTTCGGCCTCCGCGTCCTCGCGCCAGGCCTCGATCTCCGGCGGGGACCGGAGAAACCGGGTCGCCGCGACGAGGACCACCACGACGGCCGAGATGATCGCGAGCTGCACGGCCACGCGCGCGGGCAGCCCGACCAGGAGGCTGACCACGGCGACGACGAGGGCGACGGCACCCGCTGTCGCCCCGGCGACGGCCATCGCCCGCCGTTTATGATCACCGCGCTCGGCGACGTACAGCTGCTTGCGCCGCAGGTACTCGGCCATGGCCGAACGTCCCGCTGACTGCCGATCGGACACGTCCGCGGTCACCACCTCCCGGCGCCGTCACGACGCCGTTGCGCTCGGCGTTGTCTCCGGGTCCGGAACCGGCTCCGCCGTCAGTCAATCACGGCGTGCTACTGACTCCCGGTCCGTCCCGGTCACCATTCCATCGAATACACAACAGCGACAGGGTCAAGGGGGTGGAATATGCGAGGGAGAAGCACGTTGAAAACACATCTATACCACCCATCGGCGAGCTGGGCGAGGCGACACCGAGTACGGCGGCTGGGTAGGGGGCCGGCAGCGCCGGGGAGAACCCACCAGAGGCCACCGCCGGGCGCGGTGTCGAACAGTTGCAGTGCCGGAGAGGAGCCACAGGATGCCACGCCACGTGACACCCGAGGGGATCCGGAATGACGAGCCGCAACCACCACACCCTCACTCACAGCCACAGCGGCGGGCGATCGACACCGACCAGGTACGGGCCTTCGCGGCCGGCTGCGTCACGCCGGTCCACGGGACAGGCGATGAGGCGGCCCGCGGGAACGCCCGCAAGGACACCTGGGGGGACGGCCATAGGGATACCCGGGGGAACGGTGGCCCGACGGTACCGGGAGGATGCGTCGGCATCGAGACGGAGTGGCTGGTCGTCGACACGCAGGCGGTCCACTGCCTGATCCCGCCGGCCCGCACGCTGGCGTCCCTCGCCCGGATTCCCGGGACCACCCCGGGCCCCGGCGGGCCGGTCCTGCCCGGGGGCAGCCGCATCACCTTCGAGCCCGGCGGCCAGCTGGAGCTGTCCGGGCCGCCGGCCGAGCTCACCGCGGCTGTGCGGGCGACCTCCGCCGATCTGAACCTGGTCCGCTCCGCCCTGGCGGTGGACGGCCTGGCCCTCGTCGGCATGGGGGTCGATCCCCTGCGCGTCGGGATGCGGCAGACCACCGCGTCCCGGTACGCGGCGATGGAGGAGCATTTCCGGACCGGGGGCGGGGCGTCCGGCACGGTGATGATGTGCTCGACCGCCTCCGTCCAGGTCAACCTGGACCTCGGCGGCTCGCCTGCCGAGGCGGCGCGGCGGTTCCAACTCGTCCACGCTCTCGGCCCGGTCCTCACCGCCCTGTTCGCCGCCTCACCCGCGTACGCCGGCCGCCGGACCGGATGGCGGTCGACCCGCCAGGCGGTGTGGGACGGCATCGACGCGAGCCGGACCCGGCCCGTCGCGGCCGCTCTCACGGCCCCGGGGTCCAGCGACACCGAGCCCGATCTCGTCGACCTGTGGGCGCGGTACCTGCTCGACGCCAAGCTGATGATGGTCGGGAATCCCGCCGGGGCCGGCGACCCCAAAAACGATCATCATTTCGTCGCGGTCCGGGACGGCTCGACCTTCGGGGACTGGCTCGCCGGCCGCGGCCCGGTCACCCGTCCCCCGACCCGCGACGACCTCTCTTACCACGCGACCACGGTGTTCCCGCCGGTCCGACCGCGTGGCTGGTGGGAGCTGCGCTACCTCGACGCGCAACCAGGTGACGGCTGGCAGGCCGCCGTCGCGATGCCGACGGTACTGCTTGACGACCCGGTCGCCGCGGACGGAGCGTTCGAGGCGTGCCTGGCCGTCGCGCATCGCTGGCCGGCCGCGGCGATGCTCGGCATGGCCGACGAACCCCTGCGACGCGCGGCGGTGCGCTGCGTCGACCTGGCCGTGAGCGCCCTGCGCCGCGGCGGCGCGACCGATCTCGCCGAGACGGTCGAGTCGTTCGCCGGGCGCTACCTCGACCGCGGCCGATGTCCGGCCGACGAACTGACCGAACGACTTCTCGCGATCGGCCCGGCCGGTCTGCTGCGTGAGGAGGCCCACCGGTGCGTCTCACTCGTCTGACCCAGTCCCCGGCGTCCCCGGCCGACCCAGCCGACCGGGAGACCGCCGCCGCCCAGGAGGCGATGCCGACCCAGGAGGCTATGCCGATCACCGCCGACACCGTCGCCGACGCCCTCCGGGTCGCGCGCCGGCGTTCACTCACGTACACCGACATCGCCGCGGAGGATCTCCTCCGCCAGCACTCGCCGCTGATGTCCCCGCTGGTCTGGGACCTCGCTCACGTCGGCAACTACGAGGATCTCTGGCTGGTGCGCGCGCTGGCCGGCGGCGCCGGGACGCGGCCGGGGCTCGACGACATCTACGACGCGTTCCGGCACAGCCGCGCGAGCCGCAGCCGACTGGCCCTGCTCGGCCCCGCCGAGACCAGGGCGTACCTGCACGAGGTCCGCGGCCGCACCCTCGACCTCCTCGACCGGTTCGGACCCGACCGGTTCGGACCGGTGGCCGGCGCCACCGCGGAAACCGCTGCCGTACCGGAGCGGGAACGGCTGCTCGCCGACGGCTTCGTCTACGGCATGGTCGTGCAGCACGAGCACATGCACGACGAGACGATGCTCGCCACGCACCAGCTCCGCCAGGGACCGCCGGTACTCGCTCCCGGCGCGGCGCCACCGCCCGGCCGCCGGGTGCCGCGGCCGGAGGTCCTCGTGCCGGCCGGCGAGTTCACCCTCGGTACCAGCACCCATCCCTGGGCCTTCGACAACGAGGGTCCCGCCCACCGCGTCCACCTCCCCGCGTTCTGGATCGACACCATCCCCGTCTCCAACCGGGCGCAGATCGCCTTCATCGACGCCGACGGCTACGACGACGAGCGGCTCTGGTCGACGGCGGGATGGGAATGGCGCCAGACGGAGGGCCTGAGCGCGCCCGCGTTCTGGTGGCGCGAGGGCGGCACCTGGCTGCGCCGCCGGTTCGGCCGGGTCGAGCCGGTTCCCCTCGATGAGCCGGTCCAGCACGTGTGCTGGTACGAGGCCGAGGCGCATGCCCGCTGGGCCGGCAAGCGGCTGCCGACCGAGGCCGAGTGGGAGAAGGCCGCCGCCTACGACCCGGTCACCGGACGTTCACGGCGGTATCCGTGGGGGGACACCGATCCGACTCCGGAGCGTGCCAACCTGGGCAACCGGACGAGCGGCCCGGCCCCGCTGGGGGCCTATCCCGCGGGCGCGAGT
>NZ_CDWRCL010000146.1:7032-10563 GCF_977927575.1 Frankia sp. CcCS3 | reverse complement strand
GCGCAGGACCTCACCGGCGAGGCCCAGCCCGGCGGCCAGCGGGGTCCGCCCGCCGGTGGGCAGCGCGCGCAGCCGGGCCGCGCCCACCTCCACGCTCGAGGTCGGCGCGAGCACCACCTCCGCCCCCAACCCCCGGAAAGTGATCACCCCGATCCGGTCGCGGCGCTGGTAGGCGTCGACGAGCAGGGCCAGCACGGCCGTGGTGACCAGGGTCATCCGCGCGCGGGCGGCCATCGACCCGCTGGCATCGACGACGAACAGCACCAGGTTGCCCTCCCGGCCGACGCGCACGGCGCCACGGCGGTCCGCCGGGACCAGCACGAGGCCAGGTCCGCACCGGCCGCGGGAGGCCTGGAACGGGGCGGCGGCGAGCAGGGTCGCCGGCAGATGCAGGCCGGGTGCGTCCGCGGCGGTGGTGACGAGCGCGCCGCGGCTGCCGCGGGCCGGGGACCGACGCCCGGTGGTTCCCGAGGAGGTTCCGAGACCGGCGACGGTGAGCAGCCGCGGCCGAAACGCCGCCGCCGGTGCGCCGGCGAGCCGGGTCGAGGCCGCCGCCGCGGTCGAGGCCGCCATCGCGGTCGAAGACATCGACGGAGACATCGACGGGGACGGGGACAGTCGTGCCGACCACCGGTCCCCGCCATTCCCGCCATTCCCGTCCCCCGCACCGCCGCCGCCGTGGGGACCGCCGTCACCACCGGGCGCGCCCCCCGAACCGCCGCCGTCGGGTGGGTCGTCATCGGGGCGCGCACCGTTCACCGGTACACCGGACTCCCCGACACCGGACTCCCCGACACCGGACTCCCCGACACCGGACTCCCCGACACCGGACTCCCCGGCTTCGCGTTCGCCGGTCTCGCGTTCGGCCCCGACGCGCTCGTCGAGACCGGCCAGGGCCTCGTCGAGGACGGCGTCGAGGGTCTCGTCGTCCATTCCGGGGGCGTCGAACGGCCCGCGGCGGCGGCGATGCGGTAGCGCGAGACGGGCACCGGTACGGATGTCGGCGGCGAGCACCGTGGTCCGCCCCGCCCACGCGGCGAGTGCCATCGCGGTCTTGGCCAGCACCACGTCGGCGCGCATGCCGTCGACGTCGCAGCCGGCGCAGATGGCGGTGACGGCCCGCAGCGCCGCGTCGGTGAGCCGGACCGTGCCGAGCCGGCCGCGGGCGGCGACGACCCGGGCCGCGAGTTCCGCCTCCGCGTCCGCCCAGGTCGCGGCGAACCCGGCCGGGTCGGCTTCGAACGCCAGCCGGCGGCGGACGACCTCCGCGCGCACCGCCGGGTCACGGCTGGCCGCGACGTGCACGGTCAGCCCGAACCGGTCGAGCAGTTGCGGACGCAGCTCGCCCTCCTCCGGGTTCATCGTCCCGACCAGCAGGAACACCGCCGGATGGCGCACCGACACCCCGTCGCGTTCGACGTGGGCGACCCCGAAGGCGGCGGCGTCGAGAAGCAGGTCAACGAGATGGTCCCCCAGCAGGTTGACCTCGTCGACGTAGAGCAGCCCGCGGTGGGCGGCGGCGAGCAGACCCGGGCGCAGGACGCTGACCCCGTCGGCCAACGCCCGGTCCAGATCGAGGGAACCGGTCACCCGGTCTTCGGAGGCGCCCACGGGCAGTTCCACCAGCCGGGCCGGACGGGTCAGTGACGACGGCGACGGCGACGGCGCGGGATGCGGGCCGTCGGGGCAGTCCGGTGACGGCGCGTCCGGCGCGCAGGAGAACCGGCAGTCCTCCACGACCGCCACCGGGGGCAGCAGGGCGGCCAGGCCGCGCACGGCGGTGGACTTGGCGGTGCCCTTCTCCCCACGCACGAGGATTCCGCCCAGCGTGGGAGAGACCGCGTTGAGCAGCAGGGCCAGGCGCAGGTCGTCCATACCGACCACCGCCGACAGCGGGAAGCTCACCACGGTGTCGACGCCGTCGAGGCGAGCGGGTGTCGCCGGTGCACCGTGTGCGGCTGACAGGATCGACACGACCGGCACGACGGACACCGATGCGGTGCGTACGACGGGTGCGGCGCGTACGGCCGGGATGGCCGACGTGGCCGGTCTGGCAGTGGTACGGGCATGCCGGGGTCCTCCCAGGGTCCTCGCCCATGGTCATCACGGCGACGGCCGGAGTATCCTGGCTCCCGGATCAACGCGCACCTTCGGCCTTCCAGCCGCCGCTGCGGCCGTGGCCCGTCGCCCCGCCCGGGCGGCTCGGGGTTCCTCTCCGGACCCCTGGTCGGGCGATCGCCGGGCATGCCCGGCTCCTCGCCGGCGAGCATGCCCGGGAAGGTTCACTTCCCGGTGACAGTGGCGGGACCGCGCTGGACTCGCACCGGCTTCCTCCCCTGCTGTCGCGTCTGTCAGCATGACATATCCGAGGATCGCGGGCGGGGGGACCGCGGGCGAACTGGTATCCCGCCCCCAGGCCAGCCCGAGGCCGGTGGACACGGGGGTGGCGACTTCATCCTCCGCGGTCGCGTCTGTCAGAATGATGTCTCCCGTTGACGTTCAGAAGGGCACACACCTTGCCCGACGATCTCGATCCCGCCGCGGGAATCATCGGGGACGCCCGCGGCCGGCTGCGTGCCGACTGCGGACGCTGTTTCGCGCTGTGCTGCGTGGCACCGGTGTTCTCCGCCTCGGTGGACTTCGCGATTGACAAACCCGCCGGCACGGCCTGCCCCAACCTGAACGCGGGCTTCGGCTGCGCTGTCCACGAGCAGCTGCGGCCGCGGGGGTTCCGCGGCTGCGCCGTGTACGACTGCTTCGGCGCCGGGCAGCAGGTCTGCCAGGTCACCTACGGCGGGCGGGACTGGCGGGCGGCACCGGACAGTGCCCGGCGGATGTTCGATGTCTTCGCGGTCATGCGGGCGCTGCACGAGCTGCTGTGGTACCTGAGCGAGGCGCTGAGCCTGCCTGCCGCCGCCCCGCTGCACGCCGAGCTGCATGACGCCCGCGCCCGCACCACGCTGCTGACCTGCGCCGACGCTGACACGCTGCTCGCCGTGGACGTCCCCGCGCTGCGTCGGGCGGTCCATCTGCTGCTGCTGCAGGCCAGCGACCTGGTCCGCGCCGAGCTGCCGGTCCGCGCCGGGAGCAGGCGTCCCCGGCGGCGCCCCCGCGGCGCCGACCTGCTCGGCGCGAACCTCGCCGGCGCGAACCTCGCCGGGGCGGACCTCGCCGGGGCGGCGCTGCAGGGAACCCTCCTGATTGGCGCGGATCTGCAGGGGGCTGACCTGCTCGGCGCGGACCTGCGCGACACTGACCTGCACGGCGCCCTGTTCGTCGTTCAGGCCCAGCTCGACGCCGCCCGCGGGGACGCCACCACGGCGCTGCCCCCGGCCCTGACCCGCCCCGTGCACTGGCCGCGCCCGGCGGACCCGGCGCGGCCGGACCCCCGGACGCGCCCCGCGGCAGGCTCGGACCCCACGCCCGGGACGGCGCCGATCCCCTCGTCGTTGCCCAGTGCGGCCCGGCCGGCGGTCGGCGAGTTCTTCTCGGTCGCCTCGTTCCCCGCGCCGCCGCTGACCGGCAGACCGG
>NZ_CDWRCL010000146.1:2612-7007 GCF_977927575.1 Frankia sp. CcCS3 | reverse complement strand
GACCCGGCGCGGCCGGACCCCCGGACGCGCCCCGCGGCAGGCTCGGACCCCACGCCCGGGACGGCGCCGATCCCCTCGTCGTTGCCCAGTGCGGCCCGGCCGCGGCGGTCGGCGAGTTCTCCTCGGTCGCCTCGTTCCCCGCGCCGCCGCTGACCGGCAGACCGGTCGTCGGCGGCGCTATGCCGACGCCGTGGCCCGATCCCCCGGTCGGGCCACGGCGCGGAAATCACGTCTTCACCGGCGGGACGGCGCGTCAGGATGGGACCATGGCACGCGAGGATACCGGCGACATCCGGCAGGACCCGGAACGGGACGCCTGCATCACCGTCACGAGCATGTTCGTGGGCATCACCGGGACCACCGACATCGGCCAGAGGAATCGACCCGGAATCGCTGCAGGAGGTCCTGCGGCGGGCGTTCACCCTCGTGCGCACCATCGTCTCCACGCACGGCGGCTCGGTCGAGAGATTCATCGGTGACGCCGCGTTCGCCCTGTTCGGCGTCCCCCAGCCGCACGTGGACGACGCGCTGCGCGCCGTCCACGCCGCCCTCGAGATCCGGGCCGCGACGGAGGCGCTCAACACCGAACGTCACCACGACCGGGACCTGAGGCTACGCGTGCGGATCGGGATCAACACCGGCGAGGTCACCGTCGCCGCCGGTGGCGTCAGTGCCGGTGGCGTGAGTGGCGACCCGGTGAACGTCGCCTCCCGGCTGGAACACGCCGCGCCCGCCGGCGAGATCTTCATCGGCGACACCACCTATCATCTCGTCCGGGACAGCGTCACCGCGAGCGAGGCGGATCCCCTCGTCGTGCAGGGCAGGCCCGTCCCGTTGCGTGTGCACCGGCTGATCGGACTGGCCGCTCCGTCGCCGGCCGCCTGAGCACCACCGGGCGCCCCCGGTGCCCCGCCCCGGCTCCGTGGGCGAGCGGGACGAAGGGCGGTGCGGGACTGCCAGCGGAATGTCAGCGGCGCCGGACGCGACGTGAACCGGTCCGCGGGATGACGGCCGGTTGGGGGCCGCGGCCCAGCCCGCCGTGGCGGACCTGCATGTGGGTGGCGAGCAGTTGGGATGCCTCGGCCTTGGTGGGGACCCGGTCCGAGATGATACCGCAGTACGTGCAGGTGTATCTGGCCATCATGAGGTCCCTTCGGATGCTCGGGTAGGGCCAGAATGCGGCAATGCCGCGACAGATGCATCACATTCCCAGTTCGCATACCTATCTGAAACGCTAATCTCCCACGTGTTTGCATGTCAATCTGGTACGCCCATAAGGTGGGTGGATGCCCCGCCCGCCGTGGACGCCGAGGACGCAGGCTCACCATGAGCTCATGGCCGCCCTGTCCGCCTCAGTCGACGCCGCCTGCGAGGCGGAGGAGAGAATGTGGGAGGCCGCCCGCGCCGCCCGCGCCGGCGGAGTGCCGATCGACCTGGTGGCCGCGCTCACCCGGCGCGGACGGACCACCATCTACCGCCATCTCCCCCTTGGGCAGGATCTCGGCGACGCCTGAACGCGCACCGCTTCGCCGGCGGTGGACCGGTGTCCCCGGCCCCGATCCCGGCGTGGCGTCCCCGGCCCGGCCCCTCAGCGGCCAGGGAACAGCTCCCACCCGGCGGTGACGCGGTCGGCGCCGGCGGTGGCCAGCAGCCGGCTGTCCGGGGCGAAGGCCACCTCGTGCACCGGCCCGCCGTGCGGGGGCAGCCGGTGGGCGGGCCCGGGACACTCCGGATCGGTGACCTCGCACAGGGTCACGGTCCGCTCGCCGCCGCCGGCGGCGAGCAGGGTGCCGTCCGGGCTGAACGCGACCGTGTGCACGGGACCGCGCGCGCCGGTCAGCGTCACCGTCGCCGCCGGCCGGGTCGGGTCGGGTCGGCGAGATCCCACAGGATCACCGTCCGGTCCTGCGAACCGGTGGCCAGCAGGGTCCCGTCCGGGCTGAACGTCACCGCCCGCACGGGACCGCGATGCCCGGCGAGGACCGCAGCCCGCCGGGGAGCCCCCGGTCCGGCCAGGTCCCACAGCAGCACCGCCCGGTCGTCGCCGGCGGTGGCCAGCAGCGTGCCCCCGGGCTGGAGGCGAGATCGTGCAGGTAGCCGCGATGCCCGGTCAGCGTCATCAGCGGCAGTGGGCGGGTGGGGTCGCCGACCTGCCAGAGCACGGTGGTGCCGGCGTCCCCGGCGGCGGCGAGCACCCGCCCGTCCGGGCTGAACGTCACCGCCCGCACCCACTCCTGGTTGATCCGCCGCCCGTAGCCGACGGTCGCGATCAGTCGCGGCGGGGCGGGGAACGCCCACGCCCACAGCCGTACGGTCGTGTCGGTGCCGCCGGTGGCCAGCAGCGAGCCGGAGGGGCTGAACGCCACGCTTATCGGATGACCGCGCTCCTGCGGCAGCACCGCGACCCGTCGTGCCGCGCTGAGATCCCGGGAGCCCGGGTGTGCGTGCCCGGCGCGGGAACGGTGCGGGCGCCGGCCGGGCCCCGTCGCATCCGCCGGGACCTCCGCGGGAAAGGGGGGTGGCACGAGCCCCCCGGCCGGCCACGGGGCAACGACCGTGACCTGGCGTAGCAGCCAGTCGCGGGCGGTGGTGGCGTCCAGCCCGAACAGGTCGAAGGCGAGCAGATGCCCGAACGGGCCGGGCCGGGCGCGGTCCTCGATCCGTACCAGCATGACCCGGCCGGGCCGGGCGCCCTGCCGATCCTCCCCGCGCCGTTCCCCCGACACCCGCCGTTCCCCCGGCAGGGGCGCCCGTTCCCCCGAGGGCGGCATTCGCACCGTCCCCCGCCGCGGGACGGACCGCCGGCACCGGCACGGCGGCCCCGGCCTGGGCCGAGCGGGTGAGCGCGGCCAGGTAGGCGGACGACCAGATCAGCAGGATCTCCCCGCCGAGGGTGAGATGCCGGTCCAGGTCGAGCGCGACCCCGCCGGGGAGCGCCGTGTCCCCGGCGGGGTCGGGTCCCGCGGGGGCCGCGGTCAGCGGATGGCTCACAACCCGGTAGCCGGCCTGCTCGAGCTGCCAGGCCAGCCAGCGCGCCCACGCGGCGTCCCGCGGCGCGTTCGCGTGGGACAGGATGATGTCCCACGACGGACCCGCCGCGGCCGCCCCGACATCGGTACCCGCGTCCGGCCCGCCTCCGGCGGGCGCACCTGGAACACCTGGAACACCTGGCGAACCGGACTCCTTGGGCCCATTGGAAACATCGGGCACATCGGTCGGGGTGCTGCCCGCCCCGGCCGGGGGACCGTCCTCGCCGTCTGTGCCGCGGACGTGATCGGCCGCGGCGCTGCCCCTGCTCACACCCGGCAGCCTGCCACGCCCACCCCACCCCCAAAAAGATGATCATAAATGCCGATCGGGGGACGAGTCTGGCCGGTGCCGTTCCCGCCGCCGAAAGCGGACCGGTTACCGCCCCCTGTGCCGTCATCGGCAGGCCATTGTCACATCCGGTTCACCGTCACATCCGGTTCCCGTGGCGGGCCTTCCCCCCGCGGACCCGGCGGACAACGGCGATCCCGTGCCTGCGGGCGGATGCACGCCGTCGGTACGGGCGAGGTCTGGGAAGGCCCCGTCGGCAATCGGGGGGAGCATAAGCATCCGACGGTGTTCCGTTCGGTGCTCTGCGATGGCGCGGCGTAGCCGCCGGACACCGTGTCCCCCGATCCCGCAGAGCGCCTGATCGATTTCAGCGAGCCGTTCGTCGCACGTGGTGATCGCCTCCGCGGCCGCTCGGCTCTGCTCATCGAACGGCCTTCTGGTCATCTCCATGCTCAGGGCCAGGCAGGGATTGAACATACTTTTGTTGTCCAGGAGAGGAATCAGGTCGCCGGCGATCCGCCGGAGCTCCTCACCGGACAATTCACTGGGCATGCTCTTCGTGCCGAGAAGCCGGGTGAACCCGGCCATGATACTCTGGACATGCTGTTCGAACGACACGTCGGTGTCCGCCCGCGCCCCGTACGGGCCGTCGGTCGCGTGCGGGAAGGCCCGGCGATACAGCGCGGCGTACTCATCCAGTATGGTCTTTCGCTCCGCGGCTGGCGTCTTCGCGGCGGAGAACCACAGCCGAAGCTCCGTCTCGAAGTAAGCCCAGCGGGCGGCGGACCGCCCCGTTCCGGTCAGGTAGAAGCGGCCGATCCGCGCCGCGAGGTTGCGGTGTTCGTCCCGGCCCGCCCCGTCAGGGGCAAGCTCGCGGGCGATCGCACCCAACGACACTCCGTACCGTTTGTAGTGCTGCTCGTAGTCCTTGTAGCGGCGGGCCAGGAGGGCGTCGAGGTGGGAGTCCCCGGTCGCGCGCGGTGGCTGTTGTGGTTTACCGGACATGGCACCTTCTCGTGGACGATCGCGGGGACGCGGGAGCCGGAAAGAATGCGTCAGGAGTTGCCGCATTGGGGA
>NZ_CDWRCL010000146.1:0-1949 GCF_977927575.1 Frankia sp. CcCS3 | reverse complement strand
TTTCATTTCGACTCCATTGACCCTCCGGATACGGCATGATCCATCGCGTAGGAGGATATGAATGCACGGCGGTTGCCGCATTCGGCATCGGCGTCGACCTCCCTTGGTCCGGTGACGAAGCATCTTGCCACGCATTCCTTGCGTTGAGTAAGAAGGGTGCATGCAGGCCAGGACTCGATCCACGCCACCTTATTGCCCGGTACCGCCGGTCCAGTGAACAGGCCCAGGCGCCGTGCTATTCGACACCCGCTTCCCGAGGAGTATCCTGCGATGAATCATCGCCGCCCGCGTCGACGACGCCGTCGGGACAGGCGCGAGCACCCGCGTCCGTTGCTCCTTCGCCTGCCGGGCGGCGCCCGCCGCGAGAACCCGCGCGCCGCGGTGGGCGCGCCGGCGAGGCCGGACTCCCCGGTCGCCGGGGACCGTCACGGCGAATCCGACGGGCATCGTCGGGTCGGTGGGCATCGTCGGGCCGGTTATGCCGCATGCACGATAGTCGCGGTCGCCGGCGGGGGCGCGCTGCTGCGGGCGGGGCTGGTCAGCGCCGACGGGCTCGTCGTCCAGCTATGGGGGGTCCTGGTCGCGTTGATCGTCGACGGCTTCCTACGGAGTCGACGGTGATGGCCGCGGCCACGGGACGGCAACAGGCCGGTCGGGTTCGATCCAGGCCGGTCGGGTTCACAGCCCGACGCGGCCGGAGGGGTTGTCGCGGTCGAACAGCCGTCCGGCGCGGACGTAGCTGTCGAGCGACGCCGAGGAGCGCCACCGGCCCTGGCGCATGATCGACCGGTCGGCGACACCGGCGCGGGCGGCGGCGGTGGCGAACCCGGAGCGCAGCGAATGCCCGGCGAAGTCGGCCGGGTCGAGTCCGGCGGCGGCCACCCGGCGCTGCACGATCCGGGCCACCGAGCCCGGGTAGAGCCGCCCCGGCGCGACCTGCCCGTGCCGGTTGACCGCGCGGAACGCCGGCCCGTCGGTCAGCGCGGCGGCGCCCGCCCAGGCCCGCCAGGCCCGTACCGGGCAGGTCGGCCGGTAGGAGCCGTAGGCGACGCCGACCAGGGCACCGGCGGCCTCCTGGTCGGTCTTCGACGCCCGGATCGTCAGGACGACTCCGTCGGGGGTCTCGAGCAGGTCGGCGACGTCGAGGCCGACGAGTTCGGAGCGGCGCAGGCAGCCGGCGAACCCGATCAGCAGCAGTGCCCGGTCGCGGACGTCGGCGAGGTTGTCGTCGCGCAGCCCGGCGACGACCCGGGCCAGCAGGGAGGTGTCCAGCGCGGTCTTGCGGTCCGGGCGGACCCCGCGGGTGCGGCGGATACCGTCCCAGACGGCGCAGACCTCCGGTGCGCTCGCCGGGTTGGGATGGCGACCGAGCTGGTGGGAGACGGAGATCGCGGCGAGCCGGCGGCGGATCGTCGAGGGCTTGTACCCGGCGTCGGCGAGCGTGGCGAGGTAACCGGCGACCGTCGCCGGGGTCGCCGGCAGCGGGCACAGCGGCACCGTCTGGCGTTCACACCAGGCCCGGAACTGGCGCAGGTCACTGTCGTAGGCCCGCCAGGTCGCCGTGGAACGCGCGGCGCGGGCGTAGTCCCCTACCCGGGCGAGCAGATCGGCGGTGAGCTGCCCGTCGGTGCCCGGCGCCAGGACCGGCACCGGCGGCTGTGCCGCGCCGGCGGAGCCGGCCGGTAGCGCACGGGGGCCGGGGATCGGCATGGTGGCCTCGTCGTTCACCACCGGGGCGTCCGGACATCCTGGAACATCGAGACCCACCCTAGTCCGCCGCGGCTCGCCCGGGATCGTGGACGGGCTCCGAGGCACGCGGTGTGAAGCTCAGCGGCGTCCTCGGCCGCCCGGCGGGGAACCGGTAATAGCCGTCACCGGTACGCCGTCGCCTTGGCCTCAACAGCACTTGACTTCAACAGCGATTGAGCTTCTAGGGCCTGTTTGGGAAG
>NZ_CDWRCL010000145.1:0-9881 GCF_977927575.1 Frankia sp. CcCS3 | reverse complement strand
CCCGCTTAACGTCGAAGAGCCGCCATGTGAGAATTTACCCGGCCATCCTATGCGCAGGTCTCGGAGCGATCCTGGTACCCTGGCGTACAGATGTCTGCTCTTCCTGTTCCTGGGTCCGTCTGCGATCCGGACTTCGAAGGCCACACCGATCGCGGAGCCGGCGTGCAACGTGTCGGGGATCGCATTTCACTAGGAATTGCTACCCGATACGGTGGTGATTTTCCATCCCCTGGCCGTCGGTGGCCTCCGTGCCCGGCGGCGGCTGATATACCCGCGACCCGCCGCGGCTCGGTGGGACGCGGTTGCGCGGCAGGTGGCGGAGGTCGCCGACCAGGTCTGTCCGGACGAGGCGCACAGCTATTCTTGATCCTCCTGACCGACGCGCTACGCTCGCCTGTTGTGTCTGATACTGCCGCCACGTCGGCGACCGATACTGCCGCCATGTCGGCGACCGCGCCCGGATCCGGTGACGTCACCAGATTCGGGTCCCCCGGGCCGGTGAGCTCCGCCGACATCGGTGCCGACTCCAGCTCCGCCGACATCGGTGCCGACTCAATCCCCTCCGCTGTGCGCGTCACCGTGGTAGGTATCGGGGCCGACGGCTGGGCGGGGCTGGCGCCGACGGCCCGTGAGGTGGTGCGCGGGGCGGCCGTGCTGTTCGGCGCCGATCGCCAGCTTGCCCTCGTGCCCGAAAGGATCGACGGCCAGCCCGTCGGAGGCCGGCGGGTGCCGTGGCCGTCCCCGCTGCTGCCGGCCCTGCCCCGCCTGCTGGCCGGGCACGCCGGCACCGGCGGTCAGGCGGGGCGGGGTGAGCTCTGTGTTTTCGCGAGTGGTGATCCGATGTTCTTCGGGATCGGCACCACTCTGGTCCGGCTGCTGGGAGCGCACCGGGTGCGGGTCCTGCCCCATCCTTCGTCGCTCTCCCTGGCTTGCGCGCGGCTCGGGTGGGCCGTGGACGACGTCGACGTGGTGAGCGCGGTTGGGCGCCCCCTCGCGCAGGTGCAGGCCGCACTGGCGCCGCGTCGACGGCTGCTCGTCCTCAGCTCTGACCGGGCCACGCCCGTCGAGCTCGCCACCCTGCTCGTCGGGCGCGGGTACGGCGAGAGCCTGCTGACGGTTCTCGACCGGCTCGGGGGGCCGGACGAGGCGCGCCAGAGCGCCCCCGCCTCCGCCTGGGTCGAGGCCGGTGCCCGGGCCTGGGCCGCCGTGGAGCACCCGGGCGGGGCCGCCTCGGTCGTGCCGCAAGGGTCGGTCGTGCCGCAGGTGCCGTTGCGCGAGCCGGCGGACCTCAACGTCGTCGCTGTCGAGCCGGTGCCCACGCCGTCCGCCCCGCACCGCCCGCGGACGCCGGGCTTGCCTGATGACGCGTTCGAGCACGACGGTCAGCTCACCAGGCGGGAGATCCGGGCGGTGACCCTGGCCCGGCTCGGACCGGTCCCGGGCGAACTGCTGTGGGACGTCGGATCGGGCTCGGGCAGCATCGCGATCGAGTGGATGCGCACCCATGGCACCTGTCGTGCGATCGCGATCGAGCCGCGGGCGGAGCGCGCCGACCGGATCCGGCGCAATGCCACGGCTCTCGGCGTGCCGGCGCTGCGGATCGTGCCCGGCCGGGCGCCCGAGGCCCTGGCCGGGCTGCCGGCGCCGGATGCCGTCTTCATCGGGGGCGGCCTTACGACCCCCGGGCTGCTCGACGCCTGCTGGGCGGCGCTGGGCGGACGTGGCCGGCTCGTCGCCAACGCCGTCACCCTCGAGTCCGAGGCGCTCCTCGTCTCCTGGCACGCCCGCCTGGGCGGTGATTTGGTCCGGTTGTCAGTGAGTCGGGCGGTCCCGATCGGTGGCTTCACCGGATGGCGCCCGGCGAGGCCGGTGACCCAGTGGACGGTGTGGCCCGCCGCCCACCATCCGTCGGTCCGTCGATCCGTCGAAAATGTGGAGGGTTAATGCACGGCCGGCGGCCTGGAAACCGTGACCAACCCTCCACAGTTTGATTCAGCAGTTTGATTCAGCTGAGCAGGTCCAGCACGCACCGGTCGGCCGGACCGCCGGGGATCGCGTGGTCGGGGGCGGCGAGGTGCCGGTGCCAGAGATCGGCGGCGCCCTGTGTGTCGCCGGCCTCGATGAGGTCGATGAGCGTGGCGTGTATCCGGCGGGTCGCACGGGCGGACGATCGGTCATCGGTGGCGACCGCGGCGAGACTGGTCTCCTCCGGACGGTTGTCGGCACCGGGGCGACCGCCGTGGCTGTTCGTGAGCTCCACGAGATGCTGGAGCATCCCGGTGATCACGGTCAGTGTCTTGTTTCCGGTCAGCTCCACCACGGCCAGGTGAAAGGCGGCCTGGGCCGAGGCGAGCGCGACGGGATGGTCGGCGGCCTCGTCACCCTCGTGGAGGAGCTGGCGTAGCCGGGCGACGTCGGCGGGATCACGCCGTTCGGCGAGCAGCGCCGCGCACGGCGGCTCGACGACGGCACAGGCCTGGTGGACGTCGCCCAGGGCGGCGCCGCGGTGTTCGAGGACGAGACCGGCGTAGCGCGCGGCGACCTCGGGGCTCGGGGTGGGGACCCGCGCGCCGCCGTGGGCCCCGCGCCGCACGAAGATTAGCGCCTCCGCCTCCAGCACCCGGAACGCCTCGCGCAGGGTGGGGCGCGAGACCCCGAACTGCGCCATCAGCGTGGGTTCGGGCGGTAGGGCGTCACCCTCGCTGAGCTCGCCGCGGATGATCCGCCGCCGCAGCTGGCTGGCGACGAGTTCCGCGGTCTTGGGTACCCGCACCCGCTGGCCGACCGGGGACGCGGCGGCCGAACCCGGCGTGGCCGAGACCGGGGCGGCCGGGATGTGGGCGGGCGAGACCGGGGGCTCCGGGTCCGGGGTGGCCTCCGTGGTGGATGCCCCGGCGACGGACGTGCCCGGGATGGTTCCCGCCGGAGCGGCTGGCCATGCCATGAGCGGTCCTCCTGCACAGCGAGCGTCGATCGTTGCCTAATGATCGTCGGATATCGGTGGACTGTGTGGCATATTTATGTTAACAGACGGCGATTCGTCCGGATTGTCGACATCGTGGCCTCAACATCATGCTTGGCGAAAGGGCGCGCCCGATCCACGGCATGACACCGACGTGGCCTGACGTGGTAGGGCCTGACGTGGGATGAGTGCACGATGGGTACCGTCTCGCCGGGCTTTCAGGGCCGTCGGCGGTCCGCGCCCCCGCGCCTTCCTCCTGGTCAGTACCTGCGTGAACGCGGCGATCAACATCCTCCGGAGTAGTCACGTCTGCGGGCCGAACGGCTTCTTGTCGGCTTGGTCTCGCTTTCAACGGTGATTTCCGATGTATGGTCTACTGGAACATTTGTCGGTCCCGGTGGGGAGCGCCCGCGGACGCGGTCGCCTGACGATCGACGACGGTCCGCATCCAGTGTGGACACCGCGGATGCTCGACGTCCTGCGCCGGGCTGGACCGGCTGGCCCGCGGGTTGAAGAACGTCACCGACTCCCGCACGGGCACGCGGAAGGGCCGCCGGGGCGGCTTTCCCCGGTTCAAGAAACGCGGGAAGGCCCGCGACTCGTTCCGCTACACCACCGGCGCCTACGGGCCGGCTGGGGATCGGCACGTGAAGCTGTCCCGGATCGGCCGGGCAGTGCCGGTCGCCGTAGACGCGCCGCCACCCTCGGTCGCCTCCATGCCCGCGTCGCCTACCAGCGCCGCGACGGGCTGCGCAAGCTTACGACCAGGCTTACGACCAGCCATGACGGCGTGGTCGTCGAGGACCTGCACGTGGCCGGGCTCGAAGACCTGTTCCGGCTGTGGCGGGCGAAACCCAAGCCTCACCCTGTCGGACCGTATCTTCGCCTGCCAGTCCTGCGGGCTGATGATCGACCGTGACGCCAACGCCGCGGTCAACCTGAAGCACCTCGTCGCCGCCAGTACGTCGGAGACGGTAAACGCCCGTGGAGGCGCCCAGCCGTTCAGTCATCGCACACCGGCGCAGATCCGGGCCGAGATGGTCCGCGCCCAGTCGGTCATCGTCGACGCGGGCGGGAAACCGCCCGGCTCTTCCGCGCGCCGGGTGGTGACTGGTCGCCGGCGAGGGTTCATCGGCACCGGGCGGGGCACGTTCCTGGCGTTGGCCACGGAAGGAGCTCCCGATGACCCACGTCGCCGACATCGACTCCCCCTGGTTGGGCGCCTGGCACATTCCCCGCAGCCGGGGTGCGGTCAGTGGTCTGCTGCTGATGCTCTTGGGAGTGTGGGGGGCGCTGATTCCGTTCATCGGGCCGTACTTCGACTTCGCCTTCACCCCGAACAGCGCCTGGACCTGGACGTCGGCCCGTTTCTGGTTGGAGGTGCTGCCGGGTGCCGCCGCGTTCGTCGGTGGGTTCCTGCTGTTGATGAGCTCCACTCGGGGCACCGCCGCGCTGGGTGCGTGGCTCGCGATTGTCGCCGGCGCCTGGTTTGTCGTCGGCCCGACGCTGGCGGGCCCCTGGGGCCTCGGCGCGCTCGGCCGGCCGGTCGGTGGGTCCGCCCGGCAGGCGCTCGTCTGGATCAGTTTCTTCTACGGCCTCGGCGCCGTGATCCTCTTTCTCGGTTCGACCGCGTGGGGTCGGCTGAGCGTGCGGGGGGTGCGCGACGTGGCCGCGGCGCGCCGTCAGCGGGAACTCCGGGAGCAGGCGGCCATGCGCCCGGGCCCCCTGGCGGAGCCGGAGGTCTATCCCAGCGACCGCCTCAGTGCCTCGGTCCCGGCCGAGGGCGTTCCGGCCGAGGGTGCTCCGGCCGAGGGAGCCGAGGAACGCACGGGCGCGTTCGGCCGTCATCGGCGCCGCAGCCACCACTGACGGAAGGATCCGTCGGGAGGAACAGGGGAAGCGTGCGTCTCAGGGCCGGCCGTGCGCCTCAGGGTGGGCTGAGCGTCTCGACCCGGAGTGGTTTCGTGGGTCGGCACCGGCGAAGTCCTGCGTCCAGTAGGTGCCGTACGCGCCGCCGGTGGTGTAGCCCACGCCGATGGCGGTGAAGGCACAGGTGAGGATGGTCGTCCGCCGATCGGCCCTGTCCATCCACATCTGCACGGTCCGAGCCGCGGTGAGCGATCTGGCGGCGATGTTCTCCCCGATGAGATCGGCGGTGTACCCGTTGGCGGCCAGCCGCTTGTCGAGGCCGCGACCGTCCCTGCCGGTGTAACCGAAGTAGCCGTTCGCCGCCATGTCGGCGCTGTGCGCCTGCGCCGCGGCTGCCAGCCGGGCGTCGACCGTCAGCGCGCCGCAGCCCGCTCGGACCCGCTCGATATTGGTCAACCGGACCACCTCGGCGGCCTCGGTGCCGGTCCGGGGCGGGGCGACGGGCGGCGTCCGCGTCGAAGCCGGAGCGGGAGCGGGGGCGGGGGCGGGGGCGCTCGTGCCCGGTGCGACGAGGGGCGCCTGCACCGGAACCGGCAGGCGGGCATCGTCCGGCAGGCCCGCGGGCGGTTCGTCGGTCCGTGGCGGTAGCGGGGCCGTGGCCGTGGACAGGCCGGACGACGCCGTCGGCGATGTCCTCGCCGGCTCCGCGACCGGTTCCGGGTGCGGCTGCGTGGTGGTTGGGCGAACGACCCCGCGGTGAGCTCCGTGTGCGCCGCCCCGGACGGGTGCGGCGGGATGGGAGTCGCGGCGATCGTGATCTCCTGGTCGGCCCGGGCTCCCGTAGACGGCGTCGCCGACGCTGCCTTGCCGGCGGGAAACGCCTGGCAGGCCGTGGTGAGCGCCGCTGCGAGGGCGGCCACGGACGCGGCGGCGATGACGGTCGTGAATCGAACCGAACCCATAAGGCCTCCTCGGGTCTCCCCCCCCGGGAGCAATACGAGCAAAGATAACGAATTTCGCGGGTGGCGCTCCTCGCCTGTCATCTTGTGGTCCAGCCGTGGTAAGGCTGGAACCGGATGCGCTGGCCGGGCCGGCATTGCGCGGCCAGGTGCAGATCCTCGGACGCGACGACGCCCAGCATGGGATAACCCCCGGTGACCGGATGGTCGACGAGGAAGAGGACCGGCCGCCCGTCCGGGGGGATCTGGATCCCCCCGGTGACGACGGCCTCCGAGGGTAGCTCCGCGGTGATCCGGCGGCGTGGCGCCGGCCCGAGGAGCCGCACGCCGACCCGGTCGCTCTGGGCCGTCACCTCATAGGACGCGGAGAACAGCGTGGGCAGCGCGTCCGCGGTGAACCAGTCGTCGCGGGGGCCGGCGAGGACCCGCAGGGTCGGTTCGTCCGGGTACTGGGCGAGCGGGGCGAGGTCGACGGTCGGCGGGTCCGCGCTGTCGGCCGCCGGCGGCAGCTGCCGACCGGCGGTCAGCGGTTGCGGACCGATCCCGGAGAGGGTGTCACTCGATCGTGAGCCGAGCACCGGCGGGACACCGATCCCCCCGCGAATTCCGAGGTAGGTGCGCAGGCCCCGATCGGGTGCCCCGATCCGCAGCAGCGCGCCGGCGGGCACGTCCACCGGGGAGTACATGCTGATCTGGCGACCGGCGAGTTCCAGCGGGCACGGCGCGCCGGTCAGCGCGATCAGCGCCGGATCCGTGAACCGTGCGATGAGGCCGCCGTAGGTGAGCTCGACCGCCGCCGCGGTCGCGACGTTGCCGACGAGCCGGTTCGCCAGCAACAGACTGCGACGGTCGGCAGCGCCGGACCGGGTGATGCCCAGGTGCGCGAGCCCTGACCGGCCGAGATCCTGGACCGTGGCGAACGGGCCTGGTGCGACGATTTCGATCATGAAATCTTGATCATGATATTTCGATCACGACACCGCCCGGGCAGCGTCGGCGTCGGCGATGGCGTCGGTGATGGTGATGGTGATGGTGATGAACCGCACCCGCGTGCCCGGGGCCAGCACGGCGGGCGGCTCCCGGCCGGGATCGAAGACCCGCAGGTCGGTATGGCCAATCAGCCGCCATCCGCCGGGCGAGGTCCGCGGGTAGACGCCGCTGAACTCGTCGGCGATGGCGACCGCGCCCGCGGGGACCCGGGTGCGCGGGCTGTCCCGGCGTGGCACGCGCAGCGCCGGGTCGAGGCCCGCGATGTAGGCGAAGCCGGGAGCGAAGCCACAGAACGCGACCCGGTGCCCGCCACGTACGTGCCGGTCCACGACCTGCGCCGGAGTCAGTCCGCTGAGCCGGGCGACCTCGGCCAGATCGGGGCCGTCGTAGCGCACCGGTATCGTCACGACGTCCCGGTTGAGCGGGGGACCGGCCTGCGGCCCGGGGCCGGGCGTGCCGGGCTGAGCCCCGGCGGCGCGCAGCAGGGCGGCGCTCAGGCGCCCGGCGTCGGTCGCCGCGGGATCGAACGCGACCAGCACCGTCCGCGCCGCGGGAACCAGTTGGATGATCCCGACCGGGGCGATCCGCCGCAGCCGCGCGTAGAGGGCCTCGGCCTCGGCCAGGCCGGCCACCTCGATGAGCAGTGCCTCGTCACCGCAGGGCAGGATGCGCATCGCGATCCTCTCAGCTGAACGGGATCAGGGGGACACCCGCGTCGAGCAGGGCCTGGCGTAGCCGTCTGACCAGCTCGACCGCGCCCGCCGTGTCCCCGTGCACGCAGAGAGAGCGGGCGCCGACGTCCACCGGTGTGCCCTGCCGGCTGACGACCACGCCCTTGACCGCCATCCGCACGCCGCGCGCGACGACGACGTCGGGATCGTGCAGGACGGCGTCGGCCGTGCGCCGGGAGACCAGAGTGCCCGCGGCCGTGTAGGCGCGGTCGGCGAACGCCTCGCCGACCGCGGTCAGGCCGGCCTCGCTCGCGCGCCGCAACCACGCCGATCCGGGCAGGCCCAGGACCGGCAGCGTCGCGTCGTAGCAGCGGATGGCCTCGACGACGGCCTGCGCCTGCTCCTCGTCGGTGACGATGGCGTTGTAGAGGGCGCCGTGCGGCTTGACGTAGCGGACCCGGTCGCCGGCCGTCCGGGCGAAGGCGTCCAGCGCGCCGAGCTGATAGAGGACGTCGTCACGTAGATCGTCGGGGTCCATGTCGATGCGGCGGCGACCGAAGCCGGCGAGGTCGCGGTAGCTGACCTGGGCGCCGATGCGGACTCCGCAGCGGACCGCCTGCTCGCACGTCCGCCGCATTGTCGCGGGGTCACCGGCGTGGAACCCGCAGGCGATGTTGGCGCTGGTGACCAGGTCGAGCAGGGCTTCATCCTCGGTGAGGCGCCAGACCCCGAAACCCTCGCCAAGGTCGGCGTTGAGATCGAGGGGACGCGGCGGATCCGCCGGAGGCGGTGGTGCGGCGGGATGTGCCTGTCCGGCGGGAGGCGGTGGCTCGGCCGGGTTCGGCGGATCGGCCGCCCCGGTGGTCGCCCAGTCCGGCCGAGGTCGCTCCCGCCTGCCGGGATCTCGCTGGTCGCCCATGCTGCCAATTGTTCACCACCTCGGCACTGGCGATCCGCCCCCGTCGGCACGGTGGCGGGTGGGGGCGCGACGGGGTGGTCATAATCGTGACCTGGCCGGATCCACCCTGACCGGGACCGCCGCTCCCGCGGTGCCGATCGGCCCGTTCCGCCATTCCCGCGGGCCGGCCGACGCCCCGGTCGTCGTCGTCGAGTATGCTGACTTCGAATGCCCGTACTGCGCCCGGGCGGCTCCCGTCCTGCACGAGTTCACCGAGACCTCGCAGGGGCAGGCCCGGCTGGTCTTCCGGCACTTCCCGGTGTTCGACGTCCATCCCTACGCGCTTACCGCGGCGCACGGGCGGTTCTGGGAGATGCACGACCAGCTCTTCGCCCATCAGGACCGGCTGGCCGTCGGCCGGTGAATTTGGGGGACCTGAGCACGGTCTGCGGTCCCTGGACCGTGCCTGGCTCCCCACAATTCGGCTGCCGCGCGATCATGCCAGACCGGACAGGTCGGATAGGTCGGACAGGTCGGCCAGATCGGCGTGCATCTCCCAGACCAGGATCTCGGCGGGAGCCGAGGCGCTGACCCGCTGACCGCCGGTCGCGGTGAACCGGACCGCGTCCCCGGCGCGCAGCACACCCGTCCCCTCCAGCGTCACCTCGCCCTGCGCCACGAACAGGTGCAGGTAGGGAGCCTCGGGAAGCCTGATGTCCCGACCGGGGCTGAGCCGGGCGGCGCACAGGGCCGCGAACCGGTTTCTGATCGTGATCGCGCTCTGCCCGCGGTGCCTGGCCATCCCGGACGCCACCGGTACCAGGCCGCCGCGTAGCAGCTCGTCGTCGATCTCCAGCTGCTCGTAGCCGGGGTCGATGCCCCGGCGGTCCGGTGCGACCCACATCTGGACGAAATGCACCGGCTCGTCATGCGGCTCCCCGCCGCCGTCGAGACGCCAGGAGTCGTTCTTCTCCGAGTGCAGGATCCCGCGACCGGCGCTCATCCGCTGCGCGAGTCCCGGGTAGATGACGCCGGAGTGGCCGGTGGAGTCCTGGTGCACGAGCGATCCGCGCAGGACCCAGGTGACGATCTCCATGTCCCGGTGCGGATGGGTCTCGAACCCGGTCCCGGCAGCGACCGTGTCGTCGTTGTTCACCAGCAGCAGACCGTGGTGGGTGTTCGACGGATCGTAGTGATGGCCGAACGAGAAGGAATGGTGGGAGTCGAGCCAGCCGACGCGCGTCGCCGCTCTGTCGTCCGCCCGGCGAATGTCGATCCGCGGCTGTGGCCGCGGGCGCGGACCCGCGGAGGGGGGTGTGGCGGTAGAAGGGACCGCGGTCGGTGGGGTGGACGACCCGGGGGAGGACGGCGTGGCCCTCATGGTGAACCCTCCTTCACGGTAGGCAGGACGATGCCTGCGCAGTCCAGCGTCGTCGGGGCCACGGACATTCCACGGCTCGCGTCCCGCCCAGGCAGATGACCCGCCGGTTAGTACTCCAACCCGACTTTTGTGATCAGTTGCGGCCCGTGGG
>NZ_CDWRCL010000144.1:0-9916 GCF_977927575.1 Frankia sp. CcCS3 | reverse complement strand
ATCAGCGACAGATCCAGATCCTGTGTATCGACCCCCACGCGTTCGTACCAATTCCCGCTTCTCCGGTGAAGATGACGGACGAAGGGCCGGAAGGATGGTGAAGGATGGTGAAGGACGAGACCGCAGGGGCGGCCCGGCCCGCGTCGATCGCGCGGGTGACCGTCCGCTACTAGGCCGCCGCCAGGGACGCCGCGGGGGTGCCCCAGGAGGAGATCGGCGCGGATACGCTGGCCGCTCTGCTCGATGTCGTCGCGGCCCGCCACGGCGGGGCCCTGCCGGCGCTGCTGCGACGGTGCTCCTACCTCGTCGACGACCAGCCCGTGGGCCGGCGGGGGTCATCCTGCGTGACGGTTGCGTCGTCGAGGCCATCCCTCCCTTCGCCGGGGGATGACGCTGTTCGTCGCCGGCCCGAGGCCGCGCCTGGCTGGGACGGCGCGACGTGAGCCGCCCGAGCCGGACATGACAGCATGGGCCGGTGAGCGCAGGCGATCCTGGCAGGCCCCACGGCGTCCTCGTCCCGGACGAGGCTGCGTCCATCCCCGCAGCCCGCTGGGTGCCGGGCGCTTTGCCGTTGGCGGCCCTGGTGGCTACCGGCCTGGTGATGGCGGCCGCAGCCCTCGGCACGGGAGCCCTCGCGGCGGTCCTCATCGTCGAACAGATCGCGTTCGCCTGGGCCTGGGTCCGGATACTCCGGGCGTCGACCGGCACCACCCTGCTCGTGGCGGCCTGGGGTGTCCTCGGTGACGTGGTTCTGTTGGCCTCGGACCGGCACAGCTACGGATCGTTGGCCGGAGTCGTCGGGATCGCCGTGGCGGTCGTGATCCTCTACCAGCTCGCCCGACGCCGGTCAGCTCCCGTCTCCGGGGCAGGCCCGGTGTCCGCCAATGGTTCGAGTCCGGTGTCTGCCCATGGTTCGAGTCCGGTGTCTGCTAATGGTTCGAGTCCGCCGCCCGGTCCCGCCGGGCGGGTCGGTGCGGATCTTGCTGCGACGCTGAGTGGGATCATCTTCTGTGCGCTTTTTGCCGGTTACCTTGCGCTGCGCGCCGGGTCCGGCGCGCACTATCCGGCCGATCTGCTGGTCATCGCCGGCCTCCTCGGCGCGGGTGGCACGGTCGTGGTGGGCCGGCTAGTGGGATGGGCGGGCGTTCCGCTGGTGCCGGCCGGGGCGGTCGGCGTTCTGGCCGGCGCGGCGCTGGGGGCCGGCTTCGGTGCCCTCAACCCCGATCGTCTGACGGTGGGGGCCGCCGTCGCGATCGCCGCGGCGGGAGCGGCCGTGGCCGCCGTCATCGATCTGGTGCTGGCGCGGGCCCGTGACGCAGAGCCGCGGGTCGGCCCGGTCGCCACCTCGGCGCTGGTCGCGGACGTCCTGCTCACCGCCATCCTGCCGCTGGCCTCCGCGGCGCCACTGGTGTATTTCGTCGGGCGGCATCTGCCTGCGTGAGTCGATCGTCGGGCCGTGGCGGGGCTTGGACGGGAAGAGCCGGCCCGTCGGATGCTGTAGAAGCCGTGACCGGAATGTGGGTGTTGTCGGTGGCAACCGTGGCTGCGCTTGGACTGGGGGTGCTCATGCGGGCCCGGGACGGACGGTTCCGGCCGGTGGACGGCGGACTGCGGGCCGAATTCGCATCGTTGGGCGAGACGATGGGGGAGCGGGCGACGCTGCTGCAGTTCTCCACGGCGTTCTGCGCCCCCTGCCGGTCCACCCGTCGGGTGCTGGCAGGGGTTGCCGAGGTCGTGCCCGGGGTACGCCATGTCGAGGTTGATGCGGAGGCGCATCTCGACCTCGTCCGTCGGCTGGGGATCGGGCGGACTCCGACGGTACTGATCATTGACGGTCATGGCAGGGAGGTGCGGCGCGCAAGCAGTGCCCCGCCGACGCGTGCGGCGGTGTTCGCCACCCTCGAAGAGATCGTTTTCGATGGGATCAATCGGGCAGATGGTGATCCTTCGGATTCATCGTCGGCGGGTTAACACAGACGTGACGTTCACTGCTACCGTGACACGAACCATGTCCCAGATACAGCTTGTGAAGCGCCGCGCGGTCGACCTGTGCCGTGTACACAGCTGTCTGTGTCGTCTTTCCTGATCGTGGGTTGTGTCCCTCAGCCGTGATCGGCTGGCCCCGGTGCATCGCCACATCCGAGCGGGTAGTCCAAGCCGGAAGTCAGGAGAAGGCCTCGTGGTAGATCCTCGCGGTATGCGGTTCGCCGCTGCCGTCACCACGATCATGCTCGCCGTGGTACTGCTCGCCGGCAGCCGCTGGTTGCTGCTCGCGCAGACCGTGGTGTTCGGGGTGGGGGCGGTGGCCGGGGTCCGGTACGCGCCCTACGGGCTGGTGTTCCGTTCCCTGATCCGGCCGAGACTGGGGCCGCCCGCCGCCACCGAGGACGCCGCGTCACCCCGGTTCGCCCAGCTGGTCGGCGCGATCTTCGGCGTCGTGGGTCTCGTGGGATTCTTCGCGGGGATGCCGGCACTCGGTTACGTCGCGGTGGCCCTGGCCTTCGTGGCGGCTCTCCTCAATGCGGCGTTCGAGTTCTGTCTCGGGTACCACCTGTATCTTTTTCTCCATTCGATAACCGTGAAAGGAGCACGCACATGAGCCGTGAGAAGGCGCTGGTCGACGCCTCGTGGGTCAAAGCGAACCGTAACGACCCGAAGGTCGTCCTGGTCGAGGTCGACGAGGACGTCTCCGCGTACGACAAGGGGCACATCCCGGGCGCGGTGCGTCTCGACTGGAAGTCCGAACTTCAGGACCCGGTCATTCGTGACTTCATCAGCAGGGAGCAGTTCGAGAAGCTTCTCTCCGAGAAGGGGATCTCGAACGACGACATCGTCGTGCTCTACGGCGGGAACAACAACTGGTTCGCCGCATATGCATACTGGTACTTCAGCCTCTACGGCCACGCCGACGTCCGCCTGCTCGACGGTGGTCGCAAGAAGTGGGAGCTCGACAGCCGTGAGCTGACCACCGAGGTCACCCCGCGCCAGCCCACCAGCTACACCGCCCCGGAGCCGCGCACCGACATCCGGGCCTTCCGCGAGGAGGTCATCTCCGCGATCGGCGAGAAGGCCCTGGTGGACGTCCGGTCGCCCGACGAGTTCTCCGGCAAGCTGCTTGCTCCCGCGCACCTGCCGCAGGAACAGTCCCAGCGGGCCGGACACATCCCCACGGCGAAGAACATCCCGTGGGCGAAGACCGCGAACGAGGACGGCACGTTCAAGAGCAATGACGAGCTGACCGGCCTCTACACCGAGGCCGGGGTCGACCTGTCCAGGGACATCATCGCCTACTGCCGCATCGGCGAGCGTTCGGCGCACACCTGGTTCGCGCTGCACGAGTTGCTCGACCTGCCGAACGTGAAAAACTACGACGGTTCGTGGACCGAGTACGGCTCGCTCGTCGGCGTGCCGATCGAGAAGGGCACGTGAGCCATGTGCGGCGCCATCAGCGGTGGACCATCTGTGGAGGGAATTGACGTGGCCAAGGAGACTGTGATTCAGGGGGTCGTGGTGCAGAGCGGGGAGCCGGTTTCGACCGGTTATGCCCGCCTGCTGGACGAAGGCGGCGGTTTCACCGCCGAGGTTCCGCTGTCCGCGACGGGCCAGTTTCGTTTCTTCGCGCGGCCGGGGCAGTGGACCGTCCGGGCTCTTGTCCCCGGCGCGACCGGCGAGCGCAAGGTCGTCGCCCGTCAGGGTGAGCCGGTCGACACCCAGGTCGAGGTCGCGGCCTGACGTCGCGTTCTTTCGCCGGGCGGGGACAACGGGTTTCTTCCGCTGTCCCCGTTCTCACGCTGCCCCCGTTCTCATGCCCGGACCCGGCCACCGCGGTTGTTTCCCGCCGGTGGCACGACGGCCGAAGCGGTGCTCGCCGGTGGCGGAACCGTGGTCGGTACGGCGAAAGCCATCGGGCCGATCAAGAAACAGTGCAGACCGTTGTCGCGGGCGAACGCCACTGCGGAGCCCCGATCGGGGAACGGCGCGATGATCCGGTCGACCGCACGCTGGCCGGCGGCGGCGAAAAGGACGACCGCGAAGAGTACGTCGGCTTCTGCCATCATGCGATCATGAAAGCGCATTCCGGGAGGGTCTGAACACGTTTTCACGTGTTCCGTTCGTGGTCTGTCGTTGCGCGTGCGATGTCTTTTGCAAAGGCTCCGCCATACCGTGAATGAAGTGTGACTCTTGGTAGGCGGGCATCTCTTGGTGGAGGGCACTTGGAGACGCCTGCTCGGAGACGGCTCAGTCGGACACGCGGTGCAGGCGCGCGGACAGGTGCGACTGCATCGGCTTGCCCTCGGCCTCCATGTCGATCGCGTAGGCGAGATCGCCGCCCTCGACCAGGCCGTAGAGCCGCACCGACCGGGTGACGTCACGGGCGGTGGCGGTGCGGATCAGGACGTTGTGATCGAGATCGATACGGGTGCCGCTCACCGTGCCGACGTAGATCTCGGCGATACCGAACGGGTGGGCCAGCATCACCTCGACGACCGGCTTCCCGCCCTCCCCGGACTGGACCCGCCAGAACCCGGTCTCGGTCGCCAACGGGCTGCCGGGCTCGCGGCCGTCCCGGGGCTCGTCCGCCCACCAGGTGTGCGACACGTATCCCAGCGCCGGGCGGCCGTCCGCGGCGAAGGTGATCTCCTGGCCGTAGTGGAATCCGTCCAGGCCCTCGTAACCGCCGACCCCCTCGCCCCGCCAGGTCCCGACGAGGAAGGCCAGCGGTAGCAGGCTGGCGTGCAGATCAACGGTGTTCGTCGCCGCGCCGGACCGCGCCGATCCGGCCGCGGACCGCTTCCCGGCGCTCAGCGCTGACCCTCGTACAGCTTGTAGACCACGTAACCGGAGAACCAGGCGATCAGGACGGACATCGCCACCAGAAGCCCGGTGAAGAAGTAGTGCAGCACGCCTCTAGCCTAGACGACGAGATCACGGGACTCCTCGTGGCCGTACCGGTCCTGGTCACCTCAGGCGCCACGCGGCATAGCTGCGCGCCAGGGCGGCTTTTGGCAGACTGGCACGATGGCCCGCCCGCTCGTCGTCAAGGTCACCGCCGGGACGGATGCGCCGGAACGGTGTTCCCAGGCGTTCACGGTCGCGGCGGTCGCCGCCGCCGCCGGTACGGACGTCTCGCTCTGGCTTACCGGGGAGTCCGCCTGGTTCGCGCTGCCCGGCCGGGCGGAGGAGTTCAGCCTGCCGGAGGCGGCGCCGTTGCCCGATCTGCTCGCCGCCATCCTCGCCGAGGGGCGCGTCACCCTGTGCACCCAGTGCGCGGCCCGGCGCTCCATCGGCCCGGACGACGTCCTGCCCGGCGTCCGCATCGCCGGCGCCGCCGCGTTCGTCGACGAGGTTCTCGCGGACGGCGTGCAGGCCCTCGTCTACTGAGGAGCGCCCGGCCCAGACGTAACAGTCTGGACACAACGGCCTGGGTATAATGGGGGCGCGTGAATCGCCGGGAAGCACCGCGTCCTTCTCGGGACCGGGTCTCATCCCGGCTTCGTGGCCGAGCCGGCGTCGGCGGCCAGCTTGGCCCGCCACGCCTTCTCCCGCTCGATGGCGGAGGCGAATCCCATCGCTATCGCCGGGTCGAAGTTCTCGTCGGCGTAGGAGCCGACGCAGCCAAGGAGGCGGTCGATCTCCTCCGCGGTGACCGCCAGCAGCGGGACCTGCCCGGTGAGGAAGATGTCACCGACCCGGTCGATGGAGAAGTGCACCCCGTAGGTCTTCGCGTTGCGGCCGAGCAGGAATCCGTAGGTGCCCGTCGCGTTCTCCGCCGGGGCGCGCATAAAAAACGCCTCGACGAGCAGGGTGTGGTCCTGCACGACGAGCCACGTCATCGTGCGCAGCTTGTGCTCGCCCTCCAGCGCGACGAGGAACGAGCCGGTGTCGACATGGTCGTAGGCGAGACCGAGATCCTTGAGCGTGTCCTCGATCACCACGTCGAGCCGGTTGCGTTCCGCCGCGTCGATGGGTGCCGTCATGGCTGGGGCCTCCCCGGTAGCTGGTAGACGATGCCGGTTCCGGCGGAGATCCTTTCTCAGACGGCGACGGCGGTGGGGCTCAGCGCGTGCCGGTAGCTGCGCAGCACGCCATGGGCTGTGGCCGACCAGCCGAACCCACCGGCCCAGGCCACCGCTCCGGCGGAGAGCCGGGCCCGCCATCGTGGCTGGCGCAGCAGCCGATCCAGCGCGTCAGCATAGACGGCGGGGGTCCGACCGGCGACGAGCAGCCCGGAGACACCGTCGGCGACCGCGGTGCACAGGCCCCCGACCGCCGCGGCGACCACCGGAGTGCCGCAGGCCTGGGCCTCGAGCGCGACGAGGCCGAAGCTCTCGCTGTGACTGGGGACGACGACGGCGGTGGCCGCGCGGTACCAGTGGACGAGCTCCTGCTGCGGGGCCGGCGGTTGGAAGCGGACGCGATCGGAGATCCCGAGAGACGCCGCGAGCTTGACCAGGGCGTCGGGTTGTTCCAGACCGGATCCGCTGGGGCCGCCGACCACGGCGACGGTGAGCCGCGAGCGGCGGGCGGGATCGCGCCGCAGCAGTTCCGCGGCGGCGCACAGCAGCAGATCGGGTGCCTTGAGCGGTTGGATCCGGCCGACGAACAACAGCAGGTCGTCGGCGGGATCCACGCCGACGCGGGCCCGGGACTGCGCCATGTCACCTGGCCGGAAGACCTCCAGGTCGACGCCGGGCGCGACGACGTCGATCCGGTCCGACGCCGCGTCGTACAGATCGGTCAGGTGCCGGTACTCGTCCGCCGTGGAGGCGAGCAGCCGGGTGGCCCCCCCGATGACCTCCTGTTCGCCGAGCAGCCGGCTAGGCGGCTCCGGGCGGTCTCCGGCTGCCAGCGCGCCGTTCTTGATCTTTGCCAGCGTATGGGAGGTGTGCACGAGCGGGACACCCCATCGCCGTGCCACCGCGAGACCGACCTGACCCGACAGCCAGTAGTGCGAGTGGATCACATCGAACCACCCTGGTTCGTGCCCGGCCTCGGCGCGCAGCAGAGCTGCGGTGAACGCACACAGCCAGGCGGGAAGATCCTCCCGGTGGATCTCCTCGTACGGGCCGGCGTCGACGTGGCGGACCGTCACACCCGGCAACAGCTCGGCCGAGGTCGGCAGCTTGCTGCTCACCGCGCGGGTGAACACCTCGACCTCCACCCCCAACGCCGCGAGCTGCCGCGACAGCTCGACGACGTAGACGTTGAGCCCCCCGGCATCGCCCGTTCCCGGCTGCTCCATCGGTGAGGTGTGCATGGACAGCATCGCGACCCGGCTGGGCCGCCCGCGCCGTTCGGGCTCACCGCGGACCTGGGCGGCGCCGCTTCTGATCAGACGCATCGAGCACCTCCGCATCTCCACGTCCCCGGCGCCTGCCCGACACGACCCACCCTGCTGTGGACGAACACGTCTCCAACCGTTCTACCCGGCCGGTTGTCAGGTCAACTGTTGGTCTCCCCCCTTCGGGGTCCCGGCCGGCCCCTGGTCCGCCGGCCTGCCGGTCTGCCAGGGTGGATCCGTGACGAACTCCTCCCGTCGGGCGCGGCGGCTCGCGGCCGGACGGGCGCGTGCCCTCGGGATGCCCACCCGGGGTACCACCGCGCCGAACCGGTTGCGACGGATCGATCGCTGGACGCTCGACGCGGCCGCCGCGCTGCTGCGTGGGGCGGCGGATCCCCTGGTCGTCGATCTCGGCTTCGGTGCGTCCCCGGTGACCACGGTGGAGCTCTACGAGCGGCTGCGAACGGTGCGTCCGGACGTGCGCGTCGTCGGCCTGGAGCTCGACCAGGACCGGGTCGCCCGGGCCGTCCCGGCCGCGAGACCTCCCGGGCTGCGGTTCACCCGCGGCGGGTTCGAGCTTCCGCCGCCGGGGGAGCGCCCGGTGCTGGTGCGTGCCCTGAACGTGCTACGGCAGTATCCCGAGGCTGCGGTCCCCGGCGCGTGGGCGACGATGCTGGCGCGGCTCGCCCCCGGCGGGATGCTTGTCGAGGGAACCTGCGACGAGACGGGTCGGCGCGCCTGCTGGTTCGGTCTTCCGGCCCCGGGAGCGGCGCCGGCCTGGCTGCCGTCCGGCGCGCGGAGCCCGGCCGGGCCCACGCTGACCCTCTCCGCGCATCTGGCGAGCCTCGCCCGTCCGTCCGAGCTCGCCGAGCGGCTCCCCAAGGCGCTCATCGAGCACAACGTACCCGGCCATGACGTCCACCGGCTGTTCACGGCCTTCGACCGCGCCTGGGAGCGGGCCGCGCCGCGGGCCGTCTTTTCCCCACGCCAGCGGTGGATCGCCGCAGTGGCGGATCTGCAGGCCCAGGGCTGGCCGGTCCGCGGCGACCGGCGGCGCTGGCGGCTGGGCGAGCTGACCGTCGACTGGCCCCCGGCGGGCGGTTCGGACGTTCTGCCGGCGCGGTGCGGGACGTCCCGGCGGAGATCTGGCGGGACGCCCCGGATCGTGGGTCCGTCGGTCCCGCGTTCAGTCGGCGGGACGGCGGGTCACGGCGATCTTGTCGAGCACCGTGAGGTCGTCCGCGCGGGGCTGCCACTGACCGGCCACGGCATTCGCGCGCACCTGGACCGGGCTGGTCGCGCCGGCGATGACCGAGGCGACCCCGGGCTGGGCGGCCAGCCCGCCGATCGCGACGTCCAGCAGCGACCGGTCCCGCTCCCGCGCAAAGGTTTCCAAGGCGTCCAGCCGGTCGAAGACCTCGTCGGTCAGCTCGTCCTGCCGGCCGGCCAGCCGGGTGCCGGCACCTCGTCGCGCTGGTACTTGCCGGTGAGCAGGCCGTTCGCCAGCGGGTAGTACGGGATGACGCCGATGCCGTACTTCTGAGCGGCCGGCACGAGCTCTGCCTCCACGCCCCGTTCCAGCAGGTTGTAGTGGTTCTGTGCGGAGATGAAGCGGGTCGTCCCGGACGCCCGGGCGGTCCACTCCGCGTCGGCGACCTGCCAGGCATCGAGGTTGCAGGCACCGATGTAACGGGCCTTGCCCTCCTTGACGATCTCATCGAGGGCCTCGAGCGTCTCCTCGATCGGCGTGAAGGCGTCCAGGGTGTGCAGCTGGTAGAGGTCGATGTAGTCGGTCTGCAGCCGGCTCAGCGAACCCTCGACCGCCTTGCGGATGTACCGCCGGGACGCCCGCGCGCTGAAGTCCTGGCCGTACATGCCGCCCATGTCGTTGCCAAATTTCGTGGCGAGGACGACATCGTCGCGGCGGCCTCGCAGCACGTGCCCGAGAAGCGTCTCCGAGCCGCCCTTGTTCCCGTAGGTGTCGGCGGTGTCGAAGAACGTGATCCCGGCGTCGAGCGCCGCGTCGACGACCGCGCGGGTGCCGGTGAGGTCGACGCGCGAGCCGAATTGTTGCAGCCGAGGCCGACGACAGACACCAGTAGTCCGGAGGATCCCAGCGGGCGATAGCGCATGAGTTAATACAACACATCGGACCACGGGCCCCGGACACCAGGCCCCGGACCCGTGGTCGACCGGAACACGTCAATGATTGCCCGTTGGTGTTCCGGTGCGTCGATGTTCGCGGGCCGTTACTTCTCTGGGGCGGCCTCGGTCACGGCCCGGCCGACCGCCTCGGCCGCCTTGCGGCTCGAGGTGCGTGCGGCGCGGGTCTGGCTCACTGCCGTCCGGGTGTGCTGCACCGCCTCCTCCGTGGCCGGGCTGCGCCGGATGCTCGCCACCCGCTTCTCCCCCCGAGTGGCGAAGCTGTTGTAGAGGTGGGTGGCGCGTCCCTGCAGGTCGGAGATCTGGGAGGTGACGGTGGCCGGCAGCGCACGCACGGCCGTCCCGACCTGGGTCGGGACCCGCGCCGCCTGGGTGGGCAGCGCGCCGACCCGGTCGGAGATCTTCCGAACCTCGGTGCTGGTGGTCGTCGGCAGGGCGAGCAGCTTCGCCACAGCGAGATCCGCCGCTCCC
>NZ_CDWRCL010000143.1:0-9946 GCF_977927575.1 Frankia sp. CcCS3 | reverse complement strand
GTGAACCGTCACCCACAGCAAGATCGCTAAAGCAGGTGAATGTTTACCACGGAAGGACTGGAGGTTGCGCCAGGACAAGCCTGGGCATTTCGTCTGGACGAGCCCAGAGGGGCGCCGATATCACATATCACCAGAGCAGTATCTGGCGGATGTTGTTATCGAGGGCCGCCTCCGGCCCGAGGTGCACCGGTCCGAGTAAGCGAAAAGCTGAGAAATGTGACATCCCTGGTTAAATCACTCCGTGTCCCCGTCCTCCTTGTCCTCATCATCGCTCGTGGGGAAAACCGGAGGAAAGCCATGCTGTTCCAGTCGGCGGTTCCGGAAGAACCCGCTGGTGGCGAAGCCGAGCCCGATCCCAGAGATCAGAAGAAACGCGACGACGACGGCTCGGACTCCGAACTCACCGGGCAGCAGGGAAAAGATCAGCGCGAAGGGCAACATCAGCAGGAAGGGCCGTGCCGCCTGGCGCAGCCTCCAGCCGGGGCCGGTGAGGTCATGCGAGACCCAGTCGTTGTAGGCCGGAGGAAGGGTCCCCCCAAGCAGGTAGTGCACTCGCCCGGTCAGCGGTGGTCGCTGAACGACTGGGCGGGCCACCGCCAGCTCCCGGTCCTGGCCGCTCACCGTCGGGCTGTCGTTACCGTCCATACCTCGCAGCCTATGAAGTCTGCGGTGGAGAGGTGGCAGCCGACGGTGGGCAGGTCGAGCTTCGGTGCGTTCTAGTCTTTGATCTCACAGAGCACGGTGCCGCTGGTGACAACGGCGCCGACGGCCGCAGCCAGTCCGGTGACCGTGCCATCCCGGTGCGCGTTGATCGGCTGTTCCATCTTCATCGCTTCCAGAACAATGATCAGATCACCCGCGGAAACAGCGTCGCCGTCGTTGACCGCGACCTTCACGATGGTGCCCTGCATGGGACTGGTCAGGGCGTCGCCCGTGACCTTGGCCGCAGCCGTGCCGCGAGCGCGCCGCTTGGGCGCCGCTCCCCGGGAAGCGGCGACGGGGGCAGAACCGAATCCGGCGGGTAGCACGACTTCGAGGCGTTTGCCGCTTACCTCGACAACCACGGTCTCCCGCGGCTCGGGGGTGGTGTCGGCCTCAGTCCCTCCCGCGAAGGCCGGGATGGTGTTGTCGAACTCGGTTTCGATCCAGCGGTTGTGGATACGGAAAGGCTCTGCGGCGTCCTCCGGGGCGAAGGCGGGATCCCGTACGACCGCGCGGTGGAATGGCAGTGCCGTCGCCATTCCCTCGATGATCATCTCGTCGAGGGCGCGCCGAGCCCGCTGCAGAGCTTCCTGCCGGGTTGCTCCGGTGATGATGAGCTTTGCGAGCAGGGAGTCGAAAGCGCCGCCGATGACGCTGCCGCTTTCGATGCCGGTATCGAGTCGGACGCCGGGGCCGGCCGGCGCGATCAGCTTGGTGACCGTGCCGGGGGCGGGAAGGAAGTTACGGCCGGGATCCTCACCGTTGATGCGGAATTCGATGGAGTGACCGCGAGGAGCCGGATCGGTGAAGTCGAGTGCCTCACCCTCTGCGATGCGGAACTGGGCGCGAACCAGGTCCACTCCGGAGACCTCTTCGGTTACCGGATGCTCGACCTGGAGGCGGGTATTGACTTCAAGGAAGCTGATCATGCCATCGCGGGCGACGAGGAACTCGACGGTCCCGGCCCCGATATAGCCGGCTTCCTTGCAGATCGCCCTCGAGGCGTCGTACAGCGAGTGGAGCTGAGCCTCCGAGAGAAACGGTGCCGGCGCCTCCTCCACGAGCTTCTGGTAACGGCGCTGGAGCGAGCAGTCGCGGGTACCGACCACGACGACGTTGCCGTGCGTGTCCGCCAGGATCTGGGTCTCGACGTGGCGGGGCTGGTCCAGGTACCGCTCGACGAAGCACTCTCCGCGACCGAACGCCGCGACCGCCTCCCGGACGGCACTGTCGAACAGTTCGGGGAGCTCCTCCGCGGTCCAAGCGACCTTCAGCCCGCGCCCTCCGCCACCAAAAGCGGCCTTGATGGCAACCGGAAGGCCGTACTGCTTGGCGAAGGTGACAACTTCATCGACGCCGGCCACGGGGTCTGCGGTGCCAGGTGCGAGCGGCGCACCGACCGCTAGTGCAATATGCCGGGCCGCGGTCTTGTCCCCGAGACGGCGGATGGCCTCCGGCGGCGGGCCGATCCAGGTGAGGCCTGCGGAGATCACGGCCTCCGCGAAGTCCGCGTTCTCCGAGAGAAAACCGTATCCCGGGTGGACGGCATCGGCCCCGGAGGACTTGCAGGCATCGAGAATTTTGTCGATGCGCAGGTATGAATCACCAGGGGTCGTGCCCCCCAACGCAAATGCCTCGTCAGCAACGCGTACGTGCAGGGCATTGATATCCGGTTCCGCGTATACTGCGACGCTGGTGTATCCGGCGTCGCGGCAGGCGCGGGCCACTCGAACCGCGATTTCTCCCCGATTGGCGATGAGGATCTTACGCACGTCGCTCCCGTCCTCGTCCGGCCTGCCTGAGTGTAGGTGAGTCGGGCCGAACATTTTGCTGCCGTTGTACCCAGATGTGATGCTGCAGACATCCCGGCGTCATGCCTATCGGTTGATCACCAGTCGGCTCGAGTGCGCGCACCCGGCGTCATCCCGGACCTTTGCCACACGCCCGGTCCGGTGGTGAGACTGCCACGGAGCGCCAGCGTTGGGCTGGCCCAGGATGAACGGCGGGTGGCCGGCGCCGACGAGGGAGCGGCACGAGCCGTCAGGAGCGCCACCACAGCGGCGATCTCCTCCGGCGTCGCCTCGCCGCGGATCAGCTGCAGCCGAGGCCGACTCGCCCGCCTGTCATCGTCCTGAACCACGTTTCTCTCCTCGGTACCTCGAGTAGCTGGTGCGTCGTGAGTATGCCGTCCGTGGACCTCTGAGGCCCGGGAGATCTCCGTCGGGGAGATCCTCCTTCCGGCGAGCTGGCGACGGCAGATCCCGTCTATAGCGGGATGTTGCCGTGCTTCTTCGGTGGCAGGGATTCACGTTTGGTACGCAGCAGACGCATCGCTCGAATGACATCGCACCGCGTTGCCGACGGGCTGATGACCGCGTCGAGATAGCCCCGTTCCGCCGCGATGTAAGGGGTCGCGAAGTGATCGGTGTAGTCCTGGATCAGCTCTGCCCGACGAGTCTCCGGTGACTCGGACCTGGCTAGATCCCGTCGATAGATGATGTTGACGGCACCCCGGGCGCCCATCACCGCGATCTCGGCGGTCGGCCAGGCGAGGTTGATGTCCGCCCGCAGGTGCTTGGACCCCATGACGTCGTAGGCACCGCCGTAGGCCTTCCGAATGATCACCGTCACCTTCGGTACGGTGGCCTCTGCGTAGGCGTAGATCAGCTTGGCGCCACGGCGAATGATGCCGTTCCACTCCTGGGAGGTGCCGGGAAGGAAGCCGGGGACGTCGACCAGGGTCAGCACCGGGATGTTGAATGCGTCGCAGGTCCGGACGAACCGGGCGGCCTTCTCGCTGGCGTCGATGTCGAGGGTGCCGGCGAACTGCATCGGCTGGTTGGCGACCACCCCGATAGAACGTCCATCCACCCGGCCGAATCCGACGATCATGTTCTGGGCGAACTGGGTGTGGACCTCGAGAAAGTCACCCTCGTCGAGGAGCCGCTCGATGATCTGGTGCATGTCGTACGGAGTGTTCGGGGAGTCGGGGATGAACGTGTCGAGATCCGGGTCGATCTCGGCGTCCAGATCGTCCACGGCGTCGTAGCTCGGGGCGTCGTCGAGATTGTTCGACGGAAGGAACGACAGCAGCGCACGGGCGAGCTCGAGGCACTCCGTCTCGTCGGCCGACTGGAAGTGCGCGACACCGCTGCGGGAGTTGTGGGTGTGTGCGCCACCCAGTTCCTCCATGCCCACGTCCTCGCCGGTGACTTCCTTGATCACGTCGGGGCCAGTGATGAACATGTGGCTGGTCTGGTCGACCATCAGGGTAAAGTCGGTGATCGCCGGCGAGTACACGGCGCCACCGGCGCAGGGTCCCATGATCAGTGAGAGCTGTGGGACGACGCCGGAGGCCATCACGTTGCGGTAGAAGATTTCGCCGTACAGACCGAGGGAGACGACGCCCTCCTGGATACGCGCTCCGCCGGAGTCGTTGATACCCACGACGGGGCAGCCCGTCTTCAACGCAAGATCCATGATTTTGACGATCTTCTCGCCGAAGACCTCACCCAGGCTGCCACCGAAAACGGTGAAGTCCTGGCTGAACACGCAGACCTGCCGGCCGTCGACAGTCCCGTACCCGGTCACCACGCCGTCGCCATACGGCCGGTTGGCCTGGACGCCGAAGTCGTGCGCGCGATGGCGGGCGAAGGCGTCGGTCTCGACGAACGACCCGGGGTCGAGGAAGGCCTCGACCCGTTCGCGGGCTGTCATCTTGCCCTTGGCATGCTGCGCGTCGACCGCTCGCTGGGACCCGGCGTGGACGGCATCATCGTTCACGCGCCGCAGTTGGGCGAGTCGGCCTGCGGTGGTGTGCGGGTCGGGAGCGGAATCCTCTGCGGGCGCGGGAAGAGCCATAACCGGCAGCGTACGACCCCCGCGGGTCCACGCGTGTGATTGATGTGCAGCGGATCTCACCGGATAGGCGAGATTCGTGGGCCTCTGGTGAGTTAACCGTATCCCGGATCAGTTTGCTGATCGTCCGCTGATCGCCCGAGTCGCCGGCGGGTGACCGGACGGTCTGGCAGGGTGGACCGGTGTCACCCTCGAAGGAGCCTTCACCCGTGGGACCCTCTCCCGAGCAGCCCGCGTCCGGCAAGCTCCCGCCCGGCAAGCCCTCGCCGACGTCCCCTCGGGCCCGCTCTGTCGGGGAGGGGCGATCCGCGTCCATCGGAACACGTGAACCGCTGGACGCCGCACGCCTCGCGGCCCGTGCCGCCGCGGTTGGCCTCGACCTGACGGTGGTAGAGGAGATCGACTCGACCAACGCCGCGCTGGCGCGCATCGCCCGGGGCGAAGACACCGCCCGCGGCCGGGGACAGGTTCTCGTCGCCGAACGGCAGACGGCGGGTCGTGGCCGGCTCGACCGATCCTGGGAGTCTCGCCCTGGCGCCGGGTTGACGGTCTCGCTGCTGCTGCGACCCCGGGTAGCGATGTCCCTGCTCGGCTGGCTGCCTATGGTGGTCGGAACCTCGCTCCTGGCGACGCTACGTGAGGTGGCGGCGGTTCCCGCAGTCCTGAAATGGCCCAATGACGTTCTCGTCGACGATGCGAAGCTCGCCGGCATCCTGGTCGAGGTCGTCCAGATCCCACTGTCGTCACCTTCGGTGATTATCGGTTTTGGGTTGAATATCATGGCGGAGCGTGACGAGCTCCCGGAGCGGTCGACGAGCCTGCTGCTCAGCGGCGCGCTTCCGGCGGCTCTGGACCGGACCGAGCTGCTCGGGGTGGTACTCGCCGATCTCGTCGGGGCGATCACTGGCTGGGAGGCTGACCCGCAAGCGGCTCGCGCGGAGTACCTACGGGTGTGCGCGACGATCGGCCGGCGGGTGCGCGTCGAGCTGCCGGACGGTTCGGCGGTGCTCGGGACCGCCACCGATGTTGACCCCGACGGCCGGCTCGTCGTCGACGGGCGACCCTACAGCGCCGCCGACATCGTTCACCTGCGGTGACGAGGGACCCGGCAGCGATCTGTCAGCCCGAGATGCGACGATCGTTGCCGTGGCGTTTCCCGACGATATCCTCACCCAGGACGAAGAGGTTGTCCTCCATCTGCACCCGCACTGGGTCAGCCTGGTAGTCCCGGCGCTCTGGACGGTTGCCGCCCTCCTTTTCGCCGTGCTGGGGGTTTTCTTCGCACCCGGAGGGGTGTTGCAGAAGCCTATCCAGTACCTCGTGCTTCTGGTCGCCTTCGGTGCAATCGGTTATCTGAGTGTGATGCCATGGCTACGTCGAATGACCACTCATTACGTCGTGACGAACCATCGACTGATGATCCGCGAAGGGGTCGTCACGCGGGTTGGGCGTGATGTCCCGTTCGCCTGGTTGGTTGGTGCGACCGTGCAGCAGAACGTCCTCGACCGGGTTCTGGGCTCGGGTGAGCTGATCATTGAGACGGTGGGGCAGCGGGGCCGGGTCAGCCTGTCGTGCATGCCGCACGCCGAGCGGGTGCAGGAAACCCTTGCCGATCTCTCCGCGCCCTACCAGTCACGGGGCTATCCGGGGGCCTGACGCCGGGACGGCCGGAGGCAGCAAGCACGGCCGATCCGTCACACCGGGTCGAACTCCCGCCACCATGCGAGCAGTTTGTCGGCCTGCGGATCCTCCGTGGCGAAACCGAGACGCTCGTCGTCAACCGTCCAGAACACCGAGAACCGACCGGGTCCTGCATCGCACAGGAAGGTGCCACGGCGTCGGGAGCTGCGTGCCCAGCGCTCGATGCCGGTCTGCCCCTGATAACAGTTGCCGACGCCGGCGAGGGCTGCGGACCGGTGGGCGATGTCGCGGGCCAGGGCCGAGGCGTCCGGGTAACGCAGGACGAGGATTCGAGCGGGGGCCGGAGCATCGGTCGCCACCCCGGGGACGCAGCTGAGGGCCGCCTCCACGCCACCGGGTACCGCCTGTCCCTCGCTGGGCGGCGCACTCGCGCACTCGCCGATCGCGAACGGCTTGAGCGAGGACCGCAGCCGTGCCTCGGCGGCATCGAGCGTCGGGCCCGGCGACTGTCCGACGCCGGCCGCTCCGGAGGCCATGGTGCCTCCCGTGCCCGTCGTGCCGGCCGCCGACGGGTGGCGACCGGTGGGGCTGTCGCTCGGATCGCGGGTCACGGCGAGTCCGATGGTGACGCCACCCGCGATCAGAGCCACGATGATCAAGATGATCGCGGTGAGGGGCCCGCGACGCCACCACGAGTCGGTTCCACTGGATGGATCCTCGTCACCGTCGGCCGGATTCCGCGGGAATCCGTCTTCGGAACCGTTCACAGGTATCCGGTCTCCCGAGGAAGGTCAGCTCAATGACGGAGTGGATCGAACGACTTCCACCATCTGTTGAGGTTACCCGGATCCTGATCATCCGCGGAGAACGCGATTCGATAGTCGTCGTAGGTCCAGAACGCGTAGAAACGCTTCGCGAAGAAGTAGCACAGCCGGGTGCTACCGGTCGACTCGGCCGGCGAGCTCCACCGCTCCGAGCTCTGCTGGCCGTCGTCGCAGTTCCCCTCGTCGTAGTAGTACGTTTCACGGGCGCCGATCTGTCGGTCCATGGCGGACTGACTCGGGAAGTGGAACGCGGTGACCTCGATGCCGCTGGGATCCTTGCAGACGAGGGCGGCGTCGGCATAGGCGCTGTCACGGTGTGTGGGGACGGCGCATCCCGTCATGACGACCGGGTTCAGTAGCGAGCGGAGGATCTCCTGTGGATTGCCGGCCGGCTGTCCACCGTTCCCCGACGCTCCGGTGGCCGATGTTGTGGCGACGGATTGTCCGCTCGTCGTGTCGGTGCCGTCCTCGCCGGTGAACACGACGACTCCGAGCAGGATCACCAGGGCCAGGAGGAGGCCGCCGCCCGCGAACAGCAGGCGTCGATCCACGCTGACTTCGTGCCGGGAGGCTGTGCCGCGCTTGGCCAAGGGGGCTACGGCGCGCTCGGGCCCGGCCGCATTGGCGGGGATTCCTGTCGGGTGGGCGGGCGGCTCCGGTGGCGGAAGTCCCGGCAACAGCCCCGGTAACGACGAGGGCCGTCTGGATTCCGCAGGTGCGCCGAGCCGTGTGGCGGTGGCCGTGTCGACCGAGGGGGCGGACGTGCCGAGGAGATTGACGGGTGCCGGCGCTGGAAAGCCGCCGGTCGGGACAGGCGTCCCGCTCACCGGAGGGAATCCGTTCGGCGGGTTGACACCGATTGTCGCTCCGGGAGCCGGCGCCGGATAACCGATGGGCGGTGCGGACGGCGCGACATGCGCGTCAACGCCGTCCGTGGACCTGCCCCGGGCCCCGAAGGCTCCGAGGAAGGCCGTGTCACCGTTCGTGCCGAGCCCGGTGCCGGTTCCGGCCGTGAGGGTTCCGGGCTGGTTAATGTCGCTGCCCTGGATGCCGGGCCGTCCGGTGGGCGGGGGGCTGGGTGGGGTCAGGCGGTAGGTGAGGTCGCCGTCGTCCGGCCATGGTGACGATGGGGCGTGGTGTGGGGACATCGACAGTCCGGAGGACGTCCGAGGTCCCGAAGGCAGGGGCGGCGGCAGGTCCGGGCCCGACGGGGGCCCCGGCGGGAACGGCCGTTCCGGAGTGGACGGGAACCCCGGAACCGAGAGGGATTCCACGGTCGACGAGGTTCCGGGAGCCGACGGGGTTCCGGGAGACAGGGGAGGCTCGAAGGTCACCGGGGACTCAGCGTTGCTGGATCTGGTTGGCGAGCCGTAGTAGAGCGGACCGGGCGGGCCGGCCATGCCTGTGGGCGGCCCAGGGGGTCCCGGGGGCCCGGGAGGTCCCTGCATCCCCGACCGAGCCGGCAGGCCAGGCGGAGTCGGTGGTCCCTGTCCGCCCGGACCAGGCTGATCCGCCCGGGCGGACGAGGTGGGGGGCCGGTGGGCGGGGCGAATCCAGGCGGGGCGAGAGATCCGGGTGGCCCGGGGGGAGCGGGCGGCCAGGACGGAGTGGAGGGGCCGGGCGGCCCCGGCGGGCCACCCGGACCGGTCAGTCCCCCGAAGTGAGGGGGAACCGTGGGAACCGGCGGGCCCGGTGGCAGAACCGGACCTTGCGGTCTGGAACCCGACAGCGGTCCCGAGCCCAGGGCCGACGGCGGTGAGACCGGATTCGTGTAGGGCGGAGGCGACAAGGCATGCCCCGGCCCCACCCCTGGTCCCGGTCCTGGGTGTAGTGGATGCAGGATGGTCCGGTCAGGCTCGTCCGGGTCTGGATCGGGGCCGCTCCCTGGCCGCGGCGAGGCCGGCGGTGGCTCGGACACCCGCGACGCTTCGTCGTCGCCTTGGCCGGGGCTGGGCACGGTTCCTCCCGAGATGGGTGACAGGTGCAACCCCAGCGTAGGCCCCTCACCGCTCGGATATGGGCGATGTCAGGCTACTGCGTCACAAATACTGCTCTATCACCACCCGCCCGGCCGAAGGCAAGCAGGCAAGATCGAAGCCACAGCAAGCAGCACCCCGCCGTGCGGACGTGGCCGCGTCCCGGCGGCGTCCACCGCGACGTCAGGTCTTGGGCACCGGATCGAAATTACTCCACCATTCGTACAGGGCCGCCCCGTCGGGGCCGGTCGCCATGAAGGAGACCAACGTGGAATTGTAGGACCAGAAGATGAAGTGATCACCATCACGCACGTTGCAGACGGCCGTGCCCTGGGTCGCACCCTCGTGGAAGTTCCAGGTGAAGACCTCGTCGCCGCCCTGCTCGCATTTGCCGCCGGTGGTGCTGACCAGGGACTTGCGCACCTCGACGTCGCTGCTCAGATCACTGGTGGTCGCGTAGGAGTAGGCAGCCACCACCTTCCCATCATCCGAGTTGCAGAATAACGACGCCTTGATGTGGCCGCCCTCGGCTTCGCCGTTGGGCTCGCAGTCCGTCATCACGGACGAGTCGAGCTTGGCCAGCAGGGCGTGCTGCGCCGGGGTGAACTGCGCCGAGGGACTCGGACTCGCGCTTGGACTTGGACTTGGCGAGGGCGATGACGATGGGTTTGTCGAGGTCGGTGAGGCGCTGGGGCTGTCGGGCGCGGTCACCGTGCCCGGGTTGTCGGAACCTCCGGAGAGGAGCACAACCGGAATAATGATCAGGAGGAGTGCCGCCGCCACCGCCGCAGCGATGATGGTGTTACGCCGACGTTGAGAGCCGCCGGGCCGGGGGGCGCCCCCGGCGGCGGATAACGGGTCTTCGAAGTTAACCGGGGTGGGCGTGAGACCCCAGCCAGTTTGGTAACTGTGCGTAATGTTGGCTCGGCGTGGCCTGCTGTGACC
>NZ_CDWRCL010000142.1:3621-10688 GCF_977927575.1 Frankia sp. CcCS3 | reverse complement strand
CGACCCGCTAAGACAAGCTAGACGTGCGCGACAGAAGCAACAGTCACCATCGCCGCGATCAACGAATGGCTGCCCCGATAAACTTCCCAAACAGGCCCTAAGCCCCGCCGCCGTGACACCATCGATCACGCGGTCCACCCAGGCCTCGATCCGCGCCAACGCGGACTCGTCTGTGCCGTCCTCCTGATAGAGGTACGGCAGGTAGAAGGCTCTGACGCCAAGCTCCACGCCGGACCGCACGGTTTCGGAGAGCTGGCCGACGACTGCCGCGCGCGCGTGCCGCGTGGACGCCGCCCTCGTCGGCTCGGTCTCGTCGGGAGCGGTCGTCGCGGCGAGAAAGGCGGCCTTCCGGTCCGCCAGGGGACGCCCGCGGTAACGCGCGAGCCAGACGCGTACGGCGGACTCGTCGGTGACCTCAACGCCTTCGTCACGCATGAGCCGGGCGTAGAAACGCTCCCAGGTCGTCCGTTCCGGCGCGAAGAGCGCCTCTTCGTAGTCCGCGGTGGCCTCGTCGACAGCCGCGTGGAGCTTCGCCAGTTTCTTCGCGCTCAGCAGGCGAGCCGCGTGCTGCTCGTCCGCCAGAGCCTTCAGCACGCGAGCGCAGACTTCCAGGTCGTCCCGGGCCGGCGCCGCGAGCGTCGCGAGGCTCCCGGTCAGGATCTCCCTGGCCAGCGCCGCGGTGATCTCCGGCAGCCCGGCCCGCACCCGCGAGTCCCTGTGCAGCAGGACGACCGCGACCGTCGTGACGGCCGGCCCGGCCGGCAGGGCCTGGCCCCGAGCCTCGGCCGAGCGAAGGAGACGGTCGACACCGACGCCGAGCACCTCGTCAAGCTCTGTCACCTCGTCATGTCCGGTCATGGCCCAGAGGTTTACCAGAGTTGGGTGAATCAGCCGCCGAGCGGTCGCAGCGGCCAGGCAACGAGAAGACACGGGGTGCCGGGTGCTCCGGTGGCCACCCCTCCGCCAGCGGCGCGGCCTGTCCGAGGGCCCCGCCTCGGCGAACGGTGTCGCGCCGTCCACATCCGCTCGTCCTTTCCGAAACCCGCTGGTCGATTTTCGCCCGCGGCGCCACCCACCCAGTGGGTCACGGACCGAGAAGTGCCAGCGGGACCACGGCGACGTCATCACGTCGGCGGTAGGCATGTGCACCCGCATAGATCACGAGGGCGTCGATCAGGTCTTCTCCGATGCGGTCTCGTAGCCAGTTCAGGTGCCTGACGTCGGAGTCCTCGACCCGGTCCGCCAGTTTCACCTCAACCGCCAGCGCGCGGCCGTCCGAGTGCTCGACTATCAGGTCGACCTCGTGGTCGTTGTTCTGGGTGCGCAGGTGACCTACCCGGGCCTCGGCGGCCTCGGCGTAGGTATGCAGGCTGAGCGCGGCGAGATGCTCGACCAGAGCCCCCAGAATCGTGCCTGCCGACAGGACTGTGCTGCCCTGCTCGGCCCGCAGCAGCACGAAGTCGTCAAGTCCGAGCAGCCGCGCGGCCAGCGCCGGGTCCGCCAGATGGTGCTTGGGGGACCGACCGAGCCGCTCAAGATGGTTTCGGGTAGGAATCCACGGCGGTACCGCGTCGAGCAACCACAGCGACGACAGGGCGTCACGATAGGCGAGAGTGGTCTCCTTGGCCGGCTTGTTACCCAGGACGGGAGTCGCCGCATCCAGGATTTTCGAGCAGGCCGTCGTCGTCGACGTGGCTGCGGCATAGGCGGCGAGCCAGGCGCGCAGCACCGTCGGCCGCCGGATCGGGTAGCCCTGCTCAGAGAACTCCCGTTGAACGACGTTGTCCAGGTACGCATCCAGCTCGGCTCGACGCGCCCGCGGTGGCAGGCCGCGGAGGGCGGGAAAGCCTGATGCAGTGATCTCCTCGACGTAGTCCGTCAGCCGAAGCGAGGTGGCACCACCGATATCGCTGTTCCCGTGGAGAAGCGCGGCGAGGCCCACCGTCGGCCTGTCGACGTCTCGCTCGGCCATGCTCAGCGGACGCATCCGCAACGGCACGATCCGCCCCGCGCCCGAGTGGACCACTGCCCCCCCGCGGTGCGGAACTGCCCGCGATGATGAAGTGACCGGCCGGCGAGCCGGCGTCGACCGCGCGCCGCACGTGGTCCCACACCTCGGGAAGGCGCTGCCACTCGTCGACCAGGACCGGCCCCGGCAGCCGGGTCAGGACGGTCGGATCGGCGGCCATGATCTCACGCTGGCCGGGAAGGCTGAGATCGATGATCGACTCTGCGCGCCGCATCGCGGTCGCGGTCTTGCCCACCGCCTTCGGCCCGTGGATCGACAGGGCGCGAAGATGCGGCTGAAGTGCGTCCAGTGTGTCGTCGAGGACACGACGCCGATAGTCGACCACATCTCTACTCAACCATCAGCAGGCACTCTACTCTTCCGATAGCAGGCTCACAGATCTGCCGATCCGACCTCGCAGGCAGCCCGCGGCGGAGGGCAGCAGGGGGTACAAACGCGGTGCCGCGGACCAAAGCCTGGCGCTACTTGTCAGATGGGTGCGGACCGTCCCGTCCCACTCCACCTTTCCGAGACTGGCTGGTCCAGCACCATCCCGTTCCTGGGTCACCGAAGTTCAACCGGGCAGGACTGCCGCTGCCCCGGCCGAAGTCCCGGTACGCCTGCCGGGCGAGAACCGCGTGCTCCTCGGTCACCGCGACCACGTCTATACCTGCCACTCGCACCAGTTCATCGAACCGACGGCTCGCGACCGGGTCGCGCGCCGCGTCGACCACCACCGCGGCCGCTATCTGACGACCCAGGGCAACGATGCGGGCCACTCCCCGCTCACCTTCGTCGCGGTCGGCGCGCATCCGCTCCGGGCGTTCCCGGACAGCGACGAGCACGGCCGTCGTGACGGCGCTCAGCTGAGACTCCATCGCTCGGGATGCAACCGGCGATGTCGAGAACCCGCGACTGGCTCCGTCCCTGCGGTGAACGCGACCAAAATGGGTCGCACCAGCACCGAGGAGAAACACGATGGCTAAGTACTTGCTGCTCAAGCACTACCGCGGCGCGCCGGCTTCGGTCAACGACGTGCCCATGGACCAGTGGACGCCGGAGGAGATCGCAGCGCACGTGCAGTACATGAACGACTTCGCGGCCCGGCTCGAGGGGACCGGCGAGTTCGTTGACAGTCAGGCGCTTGCCCCCGAGGGGACGTTCGTCCGGTACTACGGTGAGGGGCGCCCGCCGGTCACCGACGGCCCATTCGCCGAGACCAAGGACCTCATCGCCGGCTGGATGGTGATCGACGTCGACAGCTACGAGCGCGCCATCGAGCTGGCCGGGGACCTGTCGGCCGCCCCTGGGGCGGGCGGGAAGCCGATCCACGAGTGGCTCGAGATGCGCCCGTTCCTGGCCTCGCCGCCCACCATCACGGAGTGACCTCTCAGCTAAACGAGGCCCTGCTCCGGAGCCTCACGCCGAGCGTGCTCGGGATCCTCGTCCGCCGCGGAGCCGACTTCGCGGCGGACGAGGACGCCTTGCAGGACGCGCTGGTCGAAGCGGTCCGCGTCTGGCCGGCCGACCCGCCGCGGGACCCGAAGGGCTGGCTGGTCACCGTGGCCTGGCGCCGGTTCCTCGACGCGACCCGGGCGGACGCCGCCCGCCGCCGGCGTGAGGACCTCGTCGACGAGGAGCCGGCGCCCGGGCCCGCGCCCGCGGTGGACGACACGCTCCAGCTCTACTTCCTGTGCGCCCACCCGTCGCTGACGCCGCCGTCCGCGATCGCGCTCACGCTGCGCGCCGTCGGCGGGCTGACCACCCGCCAGATCGCCCAGGCCTACCTGGTGCCCGAGGCGACCATGGCGCAGCGCATCAGCCGTGCCAAGCGCACCATCTCCGGCGTGCGGTTCGACCAGCCCGGCGACGTCGCCACCGTGCTGCGCGTCCTCATACTTGGTCTTCAACGAGGGCTACTCCGGCGACGTCGACCTCGCCGCCGAGTCCATCCGGCTCACCCGGCAGCTCGCGGCCGCGGTCGACCACCCCGAAGTGGCGGGGCTGCTCGCCCTCATGCTGCTCCACCACGCCCGGCGCGCCACCCGGACCGCGCCCGACGGCAGTCTGGTGCCGCTCGCCGAGCAGGACCGCGGCCGGTGGGACACTGAGTCGATCGCCGAGGGCGTCGAAATCCTGCAGGCGGCCCTCGCCCGAGACCGACTGGGCGAGTTTCCAGGCCCAGGCCGCCATCGCGGCACTCCACGCTGACGCGCCCACCGCCGAGGAGACTGACTGGGTGCAGATCGTCGAGTGGTACGACGAGCTCGCGCGCCTGACCGACAGCCCAGGCGTCCGGCTCAACCGCGCAGTGGCTGTCGGCGAGGCCGACGGCCCGCGCGCCGGGCTGGCGGCGCTCGCGGCGCTGGACGACTCGCTGCCCCGCCACGCCGCGGTGGCGGCGTACCTCCACGAGCGCGACGGCGACCTGGCGACGGCGGCACGGCTGTACGCCGAGGCGGCCCACAAGGCGCCCAACCTCGCCGAGCGCGATTACCTGACGCGCCAGGCCTCCCGGCTCAACGCCCGCCGGTGCCGTTGACGGGTCGCGCTCGGATTTAGGTCACGCATTGCATCCTGAGCGGCAGCAAGCGTCCCCACCGCCGCCTGCCGAGCATCCGCCCGAGCAGACCACCGGCGGACACCGGCGGACGCAGCTCTAAACGGGCGACGGGTTCAGCCGGGCGAAACCCTCCTGTCGTTGGTACGGAAAGTACGGGTAGGGAGCGGTGCGGGCACTGGCCTCGTCCAACCGTGCTATCTGTCCCGTGCTCAGCGACCAGCCGACCGCCCCGAAGTTTTGCCGGAGTTGTGTCTCGTCGCGCGCGCCGATAATGACGGAGGACACCGTGGGCCGCTGGAGCAGCCAGTTCAGCGCGATCTGCGGCACGGCCCGACCAGTCTCCGCGGCGATCTCGTCGAGTACGTCGACCACGGCGAACAGATATTCGTCATCCACAGGCGGGCCGTAGTCCGCGGTGGCGGGTAGCCGGCTGCGCGCGGGCAGGGGCTGGCCGCGACGAACCCGACCGGTCAGCCGACCGCGCCGCGAAGGCCGCGGATCCGGCCCGCGGTGGCCATCTCGGTGACGCGCGCCCGGGCTTCCACCTCGCCGATCTTCAGGGTGCCTGCCGCCGAGTGGCTGGCGTTCCTGAGCGCCCTCATCGGGCCGTCGACCAGGCTCTGCCCCAGCGGGGTCAGTGCGTATTCGACCCGCGGCGGGGACTGGGCGAAGGCACGGCGGTCCACCAGGCCCTGGGCACACAGCCGGCATAGCGATTCGGTGAGCACTTGTCGCTCATGCCGCCGATTGCGGCACGCAGCTCGCGGCGCCGACGGGGGCCCGGGCGAAGGGCCGCCAGGACGACGGGGTCCCAGGTATGGGCGAACAGATCGGTCGCCGCCCGGAGGCGACAATCCGCGATCAGTTCCTCGCAGTGGCGTCCATGCTCGCTCATCCGCGCCATCGTCGCAGGTTCGGCACGCACCGATTCCAGGCCCCAGGGTAGATCGTCAGCTCCAAAGCAGCGATGTACATGTAGTAACGTAGAGCGTATGACAGCGGCGGCAGATGACGGACGGCTCCGGGTGGGTATGCGCGAGCTCTCCCAGCGGACCGCCCGCGTGCTCGCGCTGGTCCGCGCGGGTGAGACGGTCGCGGTGACCGACCGGGGCAGGACCGTCGCGAGGATCGTCCCGGCGGCGGACGACCGCTATGAGCAGCTTGTCGCCGCCGGTCTGATCCGCCAGGCCACCCGTCCGTTCAACCTCGCGCACCTGCCGGAGCCGGCGGCAAACCCGACCGGCCGCTCCACCGACGCATGGCTCGCCGACCTGCGCGGCGAAGGCTGATGCCGACTCGGATCTATCTCGACACATCCGCCCTGGCCAAGGTGTTCATCGCCGAGTAGGAGTCGGGTGACCTTCGTCAGTGGCTCGCCGAGCAGAAGGAGCCACTGCGTCTCGTCTCCTCGGCCCTGCTCGCCGTCGAACTGACCCGGCTGCTCAGCCTGGTGAACCCGGCCCTGCTCGGCCCGGCGGAGTCCTTCCTGTCGACCGATGTGGATCTTGTACAGATCGCTCCACCGCTGCTCGCCGACGCGGCCTGCGTTCCACCGCCCCGGCTGCGCACCCTCGACGCGATCCACCTGGCGACAGCACTCGAACTCAAGGACTCCCTGGACGTCGTCCTCAGCTACAACAAGCTCCTCGCCGAAGCCGCTGACGCATCCGGTCTGCCGGCCGTGTCACCCGGCGCCGGCCGCTAGATCGTTCGAGCGGCGGCCGGCAGCGCGTTCGTTCTTCCCGAAACCCGCTGGTCCAGCACCATCCCGATCAGCAGCGCCAACGGGGCGTTGGTCAGCAGCTCGCCAGCCTCGTCGATCTGGCTCAGGTGCAGGCTCATGCCATCACCCGTAGCGCCGACTGAGAGCGCACGACGCAGTGCGGCCCACGAGAATCATGCCACCGAACACCGGGCCAGCCCCGTCGGCGACATCGGCCACCCCTCTGTTTCCAGACCAACACTGTGGTCCGCTGTCCGGGGCTGCGAAGGGCGGCCATGACGGCGGGAGCAGAATTGACTCATGAGCCCAACCAGCCGTGGTCGCAAGATGGCTGGGCCCGCAGGACGCCAGCGAGTTCGACCCGGTCGAGTTCGACGCCGAAGACGTGAACAAGGCGCTGTCCACCATCCGATAACACCTCGGTCGGCAGGTTGGGGGACGTAATGAAGTAACAAATACGTGATCGAGAGCATCATCGCAGGTCACAGGCCTGTGGAGGGTTCGAAACGCGCAAGTTATTTCATTTCGACTCCTTGACGTATCCCCCGGCACCAGCAACGTCGCGGCGTCTCCGGCCCACGTGACGCACAGACGCCTGGACGACACCTCGTTGCCAGACCCATACCGCCGGTGGATTCTTGGTCACCTCACCACCCTCACCACACCGCCTGGAATTCGGGGGAACTACATGCCACCGGACCCGACAGACGTCACTCATCCCGCCTTTCTCGCCAACTATCTTGCTAGCCTTCCCCGGCCGGAACACGTACATG
>NZ_CDWRCL010000142.1:0-2994 GCF_977927575.1 Frankia sp. CcCS3 | reverse complement strand
CGACTCCATGGCGACCCGGCCCGCAGTATCCGCGAGGACGACTTCGACGGTCACCACGTCGTCATCACGACCACCTACGAGATCACCGTCGACGGCCGGCCATTGAACGTCCACATTGGGGTTTCCAACGACGGCACGGCACACTGCCACAGCCTGCCCAACTATCAGATCCCCTCGGTCGTCGACCTGGTACACCTGATCATCACCGCCTTCCCCGAGGAGTTCTCCCCCCGGCGCCTCGGGCGACGACCACGGCCCGCACGGCGGTCCGGGCGAGCACCATCACCATGACGCCCACGGCGCCCACGGCGAGCTCCCGGAAGGGGCATGACATGGCGGTCGTCCGGCGCGACATCCTTCTCGACCACGACGCGAGAAAGGCCTACATTCGCGGAATCAAGCTCCTCAAACACGAACCTACGACGCTGCGCACGAATCAGTTCGGCCTCCCCGGTCCGAGCCGACCGGTACGGACCTACGACCTGTTCGTCATCTGGCATGTCATCGCGATGAACACCCCCGTCCCCCCGGGAGGGTCACCGAGCAACCGCAACGCCGCGCACGCCGGCCCCGTCTTCCTGCCCTGGCACCGAGTCATGCTTGGCTGGCTGGAAGTGCACCTCCAGCGCGTTCTCGGCGACCCGAACTTCGGGCTGCCGTACTGGGACTGGGCGCGCGACGGGACACCCTCCGCTCCCGGCACGGCACCGAACCCCGCTGCTTCGGCGCTGTGGCGGAACACCCCGGACGGTTTCGGGGGCCAGGGCACCCCGATCCCCGGCGGTGCGTTCTTCTTCGACCCCGCCGACCCGACCAGCTTCCGGGTACGGATCTCCACCAGCAGCAGCGGCGCGCTCCAGCAGGTTACCGAACGCGGCGTGCGGCGGAGATTCGGCAGCGCCACGTTCGGATCGTCGATCCTGCCGAGCAACGCCGACCTCACCGCAGCCTTCGACACCGTCGCCGATCCGACACTCGCGAGCTACGACGAGGCTCCCTTCAACGTGAGTTCGCGGGGGTTCCGCAACCGTCTCGAAGGCTTCATCGGCACCGGACTGCACAACCAGGTCCACCGCTGGGTCGGCGGGGGCAGGGACATGTCGCTGGCGTCGTCCCCCAACGACCCGGTCTTCTTCGTGCACCACTGCAACGTCGACCGCGTCTGGGAGGGTTGGATGCGGCGTCACGGCCGCGTGTACCAGCCGGACATGACCGCCCCGGCAAGCCTCCTCGGCCATCGGATCGACGACCCGCTGGTCTCCCCGTTCGCCCCGTCGAGCATGTCGAGCACGCCGGCGACCCCCCGCAGCGTGCTCGACATGACCGGCACCTACACCTACGACGTCCTGCCCTGAAACATCTCCTGTTGACCGACGAACAGGTCCCGTTGAACGACGAGCAGGTCCCGGGGATTCACCGAGGACGGCTTCGGTCCATCTGCATCCATTGCATCCGGCTGCATCCGGCTGCCCGCGGCCTTTCCGCGGGCAGCCGCGGACGAGGGCTGGGCCTACCCGACTGACGGCGGCTGTCCGGATGCCGCGCCCATCGCGGACACGGGAGCCGCGGCCGGCCTGGTCGCGATGACGACGGTGGCGTTCAGGTCGGCGGAACCGGCGACCGTGGGGATCAGGCCGGCCTGGGCGGTGGCTTCGACGATCGACGCTGCCTGCCGCTCGCCGGTCTCGACCAGCAGGTGACCGCCCGGGGCCAGCCACCGCGGCGCCTCGGCGGCCACCCGCCGCAGAACATCGAGCCCGTCCGCCCCGCCGTCGAGCGCCACCCGCGGCTCGTGCTCGCGAGCCTCCAGCGGCATCAGCTCAATCGCGTCGGTGGGTACATAGGGGGCGTTCGCGGCCAGCAGGTCCACGTGGCCCCGTAGGACGGCTGGCAGCGGCTCGTAAAGATCACCCTCGTAGACCCGGCCACCGGCGGAGGCGAGGTTGCGGCGGGCGCACCGCACCGCACCGCGGCCGGTTCGACGTCGGCGGCGTGCACCTCGATCCCGGGCAGGGCCGCCACCAGCGCGACCCCCACCGCCCCCGAGCCACAGCACAGATCGACGACGGTGACCGGCCGGGACCGGTCGGCGACCCGTTCGACCGCCTGATCGACGAGGAACTCCGTGCGGCGGCGGGGCACGAAGACCCCGGGGTCCACGGCTATCCGCAGGCCGTGGAACTCCGCCCAGCCGAGCACGTGTTCCAAGGGCAGGCCGGCGACGCGCCGCTGCACCATCGCAGCGAGTTCGCCCGGGGTCCGGGCCGCATCGACGAGCAGCCGCGCCTCGTCCTCGGCGAAGACGCAGCCGGCGGCCCGCAGCCTCGTGACGACGACGGACCGCGGCAGGGGCGAAGATGGTGAGGAAGACGGGCGAGAAGAGGGGAGAAAGGAAGAAGAAGGGCCGGATGTCGACACGGGAAGCCTTTCGGGATGCCGAAGGGCACCCTCCCGATCGCCTACTTCGAGCGAACCGCGCGACCGCGGGAGGAGAGCACCCACCCTGACACAGCGGAAATGGGTCTCACCTCCTCAAGACGATCGTCTGTGGCAACGGCCATCCTACCCGAGCTATCTGATCCGGATCGCCGCGGGCCGTCACCCCGGCGAACGGAAGATCCGCTCACCCCCCCCCCCGGCGGGCCTCACCTCGATCGTCCGTGCACTCACGTTCATGCGCTCCATGCCCTCTCCACGCCCTGCGGTCACCGCTGGCTGGTCGGTCGCGGCTGACCGGTAGCGTTGACTGGTCAGGCTTTCCGGGAGAGAGCGGCAATACAAATGCGTACGTTCTACGAGATCGAGCAGCAGGAAGAGTTCAAGGCCGGGCAGGAGCTGCTGGTCCACCGGTGCGAGACATGGGCGCGGGCGCGAGGATTGCCAGCGAATCCGCTGGTCCTGGAGGCCGCGCTGGATTCGCGGCAGCTGAGCACCGACGGGCGGCTGGCATTGTGGACACCTGCTCATGTGCGTCGGTTCCTCCTAGTACTCCAA
>NZ_CDWRCL010000141.1:0-10108 GCF_977927575.1 Frankia sp. CcCS3 | reverse complement strand
CGGGCGCGGGGTGGCCGCGCCGGCGGCCCGCACGAGCCGTCCGCTGCGCAGGTGGACCCGCAGACCGCGCCGCGCCAGGCCTACGAGCTCTGCCTGGACGTGATGAGCAAGGCCGCCGAACTGCGGGCCGTCTCCAAGGGCACCGGCTCGGCGTCGGCCGGGCTGCTGACCGCCCTCGCCTGCGTGCTCATCCTCGGGATCGTCGGACTTCTGCGGGCCTTCGTCGCCGTGCCCGCGGTGCCATGCCTGGTCGGGTCGACGGTGGCCGCCGCCGTTCTGGTCGCTCTCGGGGCCGGCGGCGAGGATGGGGCGAAGGCGGTGTTGCGGGCGGGCACCCTGGGAGCGGGTACGGCCGCGGTGATGGTGCTGGCCACGTTCCGGCTCGCCCCGATGGAACCGGTCGGGGTGATCGCGTCGCTGGCCGCGCTCGCGGTGGCGGTCCGCTTCGGTCTCGGCCTCGGCGGCGGGCAGGCTCCGGCCGGCGCCTCGAAGAGCGGTGGTTCCAGGAGCGGTGGTTCCAGGAAGGGATGAGGACGGGTGTCAGGCACGATCGCCGACGTCAAGGCGCAGCTCGACGAGGCGTTCCGGCGCACCGAGGAGGTGGCCGGGCAGTTGGAGGGCGCGCTGAGCATGATCGAGGAGGCGCAGGCGATGGTGATCGCGGCGACCGACGGCAGTGAGCACCGCGCGGTCGAACAGTTGACCAGCACGTTGGTGGAGACACGCGACACATTGCAGACGTCGCTGGCGTCGTTGGGATCGGCTGTGCAGGAGGTTCGGGACTACCGGGACGGTCTGTAGACGGCTGGGGTGAGGCACGGCACGCCTCCCGACGTGGGACGGGATCTCCCCGTTGCGGCTTGCCGGGGCATCTGGTTACAGAAGGACACCTTTCGGATGAGAGCAGTAATCAGATGAAGGTCTGGGTAACAACGTCCTAGCCGCGTTGCAACGCGATGCATCCGAAAGCCGGGCTTACTACAGTCCGGATTGTTCCCGTGCGCTCGGGCGCTCGGGCTCAGCGGTGCCGGACGCCGAGTACCGCCCGTGACCAGGAGGCCGTATCCGCCGTGTCGGACTTCAACCCGCTCGACCTGCCGCTCGTGCTGCTGTCCAATCGCGGTCCGGTCAGGTTCGACCGGGACGCCACCGGTCGTACCGTCACCCGGGGGGCGGGCGGCCTCGTCTCGGCCCTGTCCGGACTCGCCGAGCATCTCGACGACGCGGTGTGGGTGTGCGGCGCAGCCAGCGAGGAGGACGTCGCCGTCGCCGGGGAGAGCGCCGGGAGCTCCATCCTCGTCCAGACCTCTCCCTCGCCCCGGCTCGCGGAGGGCGAGCCGGACGGCCCCGCCATCCGGGTCCGGCTCGTCGTTACCGATCCGACCGCCTACGCCGACTTCTACAGCGTGTGGTCCAACCCGATCCTGTGGTTCATCCAGCATGGCCTCTACGGCCGGTCGCTGTCACCGGTGTTCACCCGGGCCGAGCACGACGCCTTCGAGAACGGCTACGCTGCGGTCAACCGGGCCTACGCCGACGCGGTGGTTGACGAGGTGCGCGCGCGGGGTGGCAAGGCGCTCGTCCTGCTGCAGGACTACCACTTCTACCTCGTGGCCGACTGGGTGCGGGAGCAGTGCCCGGATGTGGTGCTCACGCATTTCATCCACATTCCCTGGCCGGGGCCGGACGAGTGGCGCGTCCTGCCCGCCGACATCCGGGAGCGGCTGCTGCGCGGGCTGCTCGGTAGCGATGTGGTCGGTTTCCATACCCGGCGCTACGCTCGCAACTTCGTCCTGTGCGCCCAGGAGCTGCTCGGCCTGCCGACCGACCTGGAGCAGCTGACGGTGACGGTGGCGGACCGGGTGGTCCGCGCCCGGTACCACCCGATCTCGGTCGACCCGGCGGCGCTGGACGCTACGCAGGCCTCCGAGGAGGTGGCGGCGCATGTGGCGATGCTGCGCTACATCTTCCTCGACGATGGCCGTCAGCTCATCCTGCGGGTGGACCGCACCGACCCCAGCAAGAACGTCGTGCGCGGCTTCCTGGCCTTCGGCACCCTGCTCGATCAGCATCCGGAGCTGGTGGGCAAGGTCAGCTTTCTGGCGCTGCTGCAGCCCAGCCGCACCGACGTGCCGGAGTACGCCGACTACATCGCCCTGATCGGCGCGGTCGTCGCGGAGATCAACGCCCGGCATACCAAGGAGGGGCGCCAGCCGATCGACCTGCGGATGGTCGAGGACTTCCCGCTCGCCGTGGCGGCCTACTCCATCTGTGACGTTCTGATCGTCAACGCGATCGCCGACGGGATGAACCTGGTCGCGAAGGAGGTCGCGGTCGTCAACCGGCGTGGCGGCGTGCTGGCGCTGTCGGAGATGGCCGGGGCGCACGAGGAACTGGGTGAGTTCTCCGTCACCCTGCACCCCTTCGACGTGCAGCAGATGGCCGACGCCCTGTACACTGCGCTGACGATGCCGATGGAGGAGCGCCATCGTCGGCTCGCCGCGGCCGCCGAACAGGTCCGCACCCACGACGTGCGGCGCTGGCTCGACGACCAGCTGGTGGACCTGCGGCGGGTCGCCGGATTCGGGTGACCGGGCTCCCGGCGCGGGAAGAGAATGGCGAGATCGGGTAAAGGTACATCGCCATCCGGGATCGGACATGCCGATCGCGGGTAGTCTCGCACCGGAAAACGATGTGCATCGGGTCGCCGGGCGGCCCCGATGAGGACGGACGGGAGTGGACGTGGCTAGTGAGACCGGTCACCACAAGGCCAACACGGGTTCGTGGGCCGCGGTACTTCTGATCATTGTAGGCTTCGTCGTCGGGACGTTCGCCCTCCCGCTCGCCTCGGTGCCGTTGTGGATCGCGGCCGGCGCACTGTTGGTCCTTGGTGGCGTCTTCGCCCTCGTCTCCAAGATCATGGAGCAGGCCTACTGAGTGCCGTGCCGATCTGGTTCAACGAGGCCTGGCGCGGCACCTACCAGTTCATCGGGCTGCCGCGCCGCGGCGCTCGGCCGCCGGCCGAGCTCAGGCCGGCGGCGTTCCCGACTCAGGCCGGTGGGCCAGGTTTCGGGGCTCCCGTCGGTCTGGCGGCCTCCCGCAGGCCCCGCGGCGTGACGAAGGAGACGAGCCGGGCCGAGTCCTGACCCAGCTCCGCCCAGCGCGTAACGGTCAGATCTTGGACAGCGAGTGCCGCCGTCGGGAACGTGGGGATCTGGTACCGCTCGGCGGGGGGCAGCAGGGCCACGGCCAGCGTGTGGATACCGGGATTGTGCCCGACGAGCATCACGCTGGGCACTCCGTCGTCGATCTCACGCAACCGGTCCAGCAGGTCCTGCGCCTCGGCCAGATAGAGCCGGTCCTCGGTCAGGACTGGGACGTTCGGGGGGAGCGCCTCCGCGAGGCCCTCGACGGTCTGCCGGGTCCGCAGCGCGGAGGAGCACAGAATGAGGTCGGGCGCGAGCCTGTTGTCCGTGAGGTAGCGCGAGATAATTTTGCAGCCCCGCCGGCCCGATCCCGACAGCGGTCGATCGGCGTCGTGGATCGACCGCTCGGCCCAGTCTGACTTTGCGTGCCGCAGCAGAAGAAGGCGCCGCTGTGGTCTCACGAGAGAGCCCTCCGCTGCACGGGGAGGAAATCGACGGCGCGACGTCCGTCGCGTTCCAGCCGGAACTGCCATTCCAGCCGGAATTGCCGGGAATTCGCGCCTGGCGTGGCGGGCGCGGAACGGCGAGCAGGACCGTGCAGGGCTGGCTCGATATAAAGCATGATATTCGGGGAAAAGAATTTCTCGGTAAATTTTCCAGGGTTTGTCGGTGGCGGCGCGGCCTGGGGTTTCTCGCCGCCACCGCCCGGATCGTCGAATCCGGCCTCGCCGGGAGCCATACCCGTGCCCACCGCGCCCTCCCGCGTCCGGTCCCCGTGCCGCCGCGCCGCACGCCCCGCGGCGTGAGGTGATGACACGCAGACTGCCCAGGATGGGCCGGGTCCGTCAATGGGGTATGGCCCGACCGGATAGCGAGGGCGTCGCGGCCGAGCCGTCCGGAACCATGGCCCTGATCATCGCCACCGATGTCCGGGCAGATCGGCCGGCGTGAGGAGCCACCGCGCGGCCAGGGGCGGCCACCGGTGCGGGGCGCGCCCGGGGCCACCGGGCGCGGTCCGCTCAGCTCGCGACCGACACGGACAGCAGCAGCCGGTCGGCGAAGACTAGGGCGTCGTCCGCGCTCAGCCGTCCACGGGGGACGACGGAAGCCCGCTCGTCCGAGGTCAGGCCGCCCCACATCCCGTGCTCTTCCTGGCAGAAGATCGCGGTGGCCAGGCACGGGCGCTGCACCGGGCAGTCGGAGCAGATCTTGCGGGCCCGCGTCTCGGCCGCGGCCCGGGCTTTCGTGTTGCGGCCGTCCGGCGGGAAGAAGGCGTCCGGGTCGCCGTCCCGGCAGGCCGCGTCCTGGCGCCAGTAGGCGGGCCAACCAGCTCCGAACGGCTGTGGCGGCAGATCACGGCCGGGAAGAACCGGGACACCGGCGCTCATCGTGCACCGCCGGACACGTGGTGACACGCGGGGGACAGAGAGCTAAGCGTGGCGAAGCTTCGAGCGGGTAGCACGCTGGGCTGACTGGGCATACCGTCTCCTGCTGACGTTGCAAAGGCGGACACATGCTTTTCCAGACCGCCGAATCCGGTGTTGCATACACCCCAGACAGGCAGGTCAACCTGGTCGAGCCGAGAAGCCCTCGGGCGTTCCGGGTGGAATCCGTCAACGCTGCCTTTCGGTTGGCATACCGTGGGCGGAGCTCCGCTCGGAAACGATCCCGTCTCGTCTCGTTAACCGAGGAACGTAGACGTCTCTCGACCGGATAGCAAGGGTTCCGGAACGCGGACGTCCGGGGCTCCGTACCGGCGTGTGCCGAGGTGGATGGTCACGCACCGTGCGCGTTCCGAGATGACTGCTGTCGGTCGGGATCGGTGTTGCCGTCGGTCGGGCTCGGTCGCCGCGGCGACCGGGATCGGGCTCGCCGGGTACCGCCGGATGGGCGGGGAATCGCTACTGGACAGCGGAAACAGCGTGCATGAAGATCACTTTCGGCTGGCCGGCGCGGCCCGGGAGGGGTGCCGGCGGGGCCTTGGTGATCAAGGTTGGAGTGGTACCCGGGTTCGATTGCGTACGGGTGACGATCCCGCGAAGGTCCGCTTACCCCGGTTCTCGGGGGATGATTTCGGTAGAGAAATGTGCGCAGAACCACATCCGATGTTTTTGCTGCTGCATGCGCCCCTGACCTCTGCGGGTGCAGGGGCGGCGATGACGTGGCCGGCACGACCGAGACTCCCTGGGCGGACCCCCGGTGGATCCCCCGGGTAAACCCGCCGGCCCGGTCGAAGTCGGTCGGGGCCTCGACCGGGCCGGCGGGTCGCATCGCGTCGGGTCGCGTCGGTCAGCGGGCCGGGCGGGTGGGGAGCCCGGTCGCCGCCCAGCCGTGGAATCCGCCGATCACGTCGGTGGCGCGCCGCAGGCCGAGCTGTTGCAACGAGTCGGCTGCGAGGCTGGAGGTGTAACCCTCTGAGCAGATCACGATGACCTGCAGGTCGTCCCCCGTCGCCAGCGGCAGGCACGCGTCGCTGGTGGGGTCGAACCGCCATTCGAGGACGTTGCGCTCCACGATGACGGCGCCGGGGATCTCCCCCTCCGCGGCGCGCTGCGCCGCGGGTCGGATGTCGACCAGCACCGCGTCGCCGTTCTCGGCCAGGGCACGCGCGGCCTGCGCCGGTTCGAGTCGGTGCAGCCGGGACCGGGCCGCCGCGAGCATCGCGTCGATCCGGCTCGGTGGTGTGGCCGTGGCGTGCTCGGTTGCCGTCATGCGCCGCTCCCGGCCACCGCGGGGGTCGGAGCCCTGCGGTCGCCCCTGCCCGCCTCGATTATCGCGGTGGCCGCGCCGATGGTGACGGCCGGGCCCAGGTCCGTCGCGGCTGCCGCGGCCGCAGGCGGGATCTCGACGGCACGCGGATCCTCCGTACGGCCGCCATCGGCCGGCGTCGGCGCGAACCGCATCGACAGTTCCGGTGGGGAGTAGGCGTGGATCGTCGTCGCGACCTGCCGGCCGCGGTTGGCGACCCGGTGGACGTGGGTCGCATCGAAGCCGACCACGGCCCCGGTCCCGTGCCGGTGCACCTGGGAGCTGGTCCAGCTTCGGTCGTACTGGTCCTCCTCCACGAAACCCTCAGCGACCGTCAGCGCACCCAGCGCGCCGCCATGATTGTGTACCTCCGTCTGCTGCCCCGGGTACCAGCCGATCAGCCACACCTCCACGGTCGCGGAGAGCAGCAGCCGGGTGTACCACCGGCGGTCGGGACGGTGACGGATGACGGGACGCCAGACCTCGGGCGTCGCCGAGACCGCGGCGGTCAGTTCGCACAGGGTCGCCAGGTCGATGAGGCCCGGCTCATCGCTCAGGCACGAGGTCGGCACGAAGGGGTCGGCGATGCGGGTGGGGTCGGCGATGAGGACCGGGTGGAGGAGGGGCACGAGTCACTCCCAAGACGCGGGTAATGCTGGGACGCGGGTGATGCCGGGACGCGGGTACGTTCGCCGGCACACCGCCGGACACGGCCGGGCGGGGAGAAGCGGTGCCGCGCGCGAGACTGATGCGCCGGGTCACCGCATCGAATGAGCACGATGGTGATGTCCTGCCGGCGGTGGCCCGCCGTGGCGCAGGCACGGAGTGCGACGGCGCAGAGCGGTGGAGATCACGGTGCGAACGGGCTGAGCGTGGCGTCGCGAGGCCGACGGACCGTCGGGGCGGGGCGACAGAACTGCCAGCTGGACCAGCCGATCAACCGATTAGGGACGGCAGACGACGAGCCGCCGCCGACGGCGCCGCGGGAGGATGACGCTGGCTCAGGCCCGCCCGGTACACGCCGCGCTGACGACCCGGCCCAGGTCCGTCACTCGGTCGCGGTGCAGGAAGAGGTGGGGCATTGCCATGAACGACACTCTACGTTGGAGGTAGCCCGGCGCGTTGTGGCCCTCCGAGACTCGGCTGGTGCTCGTTATGGTGTTCCGCCTGCTGCTCCGCGGAGTCGGTGTTTGCCGGATATCGTGCATGGCAGGCAATCCTTCCGCCTGGGCAGGCGCCCGCACGTCACCCTGCTGGAGAGAGGGACCGGAAATGAGGTGCCACGCGCGGTGGTTTTCGTCGAATTCCGTCGATACCCGGACGAAGGTTCGGTCATTGCCCTGGACCAGGGCCTAGACCAGGGCCCGCGCCGATGAGCGGACCCGTCCCCGATGTCGATCGTGCGCGGCTCGAACAGCTTCTGATCCAGCTTTCCGAGCAGGTGAACGAAGTGGCGTCCGTGCAGACCCGGATGCGTGGCCTGCTCGACGCGGTCGTCGACGTGGCCCGGGAACTGAGCCTGCCGGTCACCCTGCGCCGGATCGCGCAGGCCGCCTGCCAGCTCGTGGGGGCCAAGTACGGCGCCCTCGGGGTGATCGGCGACGACGGGGAGATCTCGGAGCTCATCCATGTGGGCTTCCCCGACGAGGTGCCCACCATGATCGGCAGACTTCCTGAGGGGCGCGGCCTGATCGGGGAGAGCCTGCGCCACCCTCGGCCGTTGCGGGTGGCCGACGTCGCCCGTCATCCCGTTGCGATCGGGTTTCCCGGCGGGCACCCGCGGTTCGACACCTTCCTCAACGTCCCGATCATGGTGCGGGGCGCGGCGTTCGGAACGCTGTTCCTCGGCGCGAAGCGCGGTGGCGGCGAGTTCACCCAGGAGGACGAGGATCTGGCGTGCGCGTTGGCGGCCGCGGTCGGTTTCGCGATCGAGAACGCGCGGCTGTACGAGGAGACCAGGCGCCGGCAGGCCTGGCTCTCGGCCAGTGCGGAGATCACGACCGCGCTGCTGTCGGTCGCGGAGCCCGAGAAGGCGCTCGACCTGGTGGCCCGGCGGGCTCGTCAGGCGACCGCGGCCCGGCTCGCCGCGATCCTCGTCCCCGACGAGGCCGGCCTGGTCGTCGGGGTTGTCGCCGGGGAGGGGGACGACGACCTGCGAGGCCGGGTCTTCGCCGACAACCGCCGCCTGAACGAGGCCATGCGCACCGGCCGGGCCGTGCTCGTGCCCGCCGACTCCCCGGGCGGTCCGCTGTTCGGCGCGGACCATCCCGACCTCCCGGTGAAGGTCGGCATGGTGGTGCCGCTGATGGCGGGTGGCCGGGCGCTGGGCATCCTCGTCCTCGGCTCGGGTGAGCGTTCGGCCTCCTTCGGCGGTCTGGACCTGGAGATGGCCGCGGCTTTCGCCGGGCAGGCCGCGCTCACCCTCGAACTGGCCCGGGTGCACCGCGACCGGGAGCGTCTGGCCGTCTTCGAGGAACGAGACCGCATCGCTCGGGACCTGCACGACGTCGTGATCCAGCGGTTGTTCGCCACCGGTCTGCACCTGCAGAGCCTTGCCCGGGTCGTGGACAGCCGGGCGGCCGGGCGGCTGGACGCCGCCGCCGGCGAGCTCGACCAGACCATCTCCGACATCCGTCAGACGATCTTTTCGTTGACCTCCAACGCTGCTGAGGAGACCGATCTGCGCGCCGAGATTCAAGCGGTCATCGCCCAGGCCGAACGGGCCCTGGGGATCACCCCGACGGTCCGGCTGGACGGACCGATCGACCGCGGGGTCCCCGCGGCCATCCGCCCGCACATGCTCGCGGCGCTGCGCGAGGCGTTGTCCAACATCGCCCGCCACGCGCGGGCCTCCCGGATCCACGTGTTGCTGCGGGTCACCGACGCCGACATCCTGGTCGAGGTGCGCGACGACGGCCGCGGCCCCGGCAAGGCCTCGCGCAGCAGCGGGCTGGCCAACCTGCGGCACCGTGCGCTCGACCTCGGCGGCCGGATGGAGTTCGGCCCGGGAGCGGGCGGCGTCGGCACCACCATGACCTGGCAGGTCCCGGTGATCGCGCCGTTGCCCGAGCTTCGCGTGCACTCCGGCGAGGGATGGAGCGTCCTCGGTTAGCGGGTACGGCGGGGTTGCGGGGAACCCCGGGCCTCAAGAGCCTCAGGGGTTCAGGGATTCAGGGATTCAGCCTGGTGGCGAACACCGCGGCCTGGGTCCGGCTCTCCAGCCCGAGCTTGGACAGCAAGCTGGAGACGTAGTTCTTCACGGTCTTTTCGGCGAGGAACATCCGGCTGGCGATCTGGCGGTTGGTGAGCCCCTCCGCGATCAGCCGGAGGATGCGCCGCTCCTGGTCGGTGAGCCCGGAAAGCCGTTCGTCCTCGGCTGGTCCCTCCCGCAGCCGCACCAGGACCCGGGGCGTCACCGCGGGATCGAGCAGGGACTTGCCCGCCGCCACCTGGCGCACCGCGTCTACGAGGGCGGTTCCCCGGATCTGCTTGAGAACGTAGCCGGCCGCGCCCGCCATGATCGCTGTGAAGAGCGCCTCCTCGTCGTCGAACGAGGTCAGGATGAGGCAGGCGATCCGTGGATCGCTCGACCGGACCTGCCGGCAGACCTCGATACCGCTGCCGTCCTCCAGGCGTGCGTCCAGCACCGCGACGTGGGGCTGGAGGGCCAGGATCCGGGCTACCGCCTCATCGGCCCGCCCGGCCTCCCCGACCACCTCTACATCGGGTTCGTCGGTGAGGAGATCCCGCAGCCCGCGACGCACTACCTCGTGGTCGTCGAGAAGGAACACCCGGATGGTTCCGGTGATCGACGCAGGCCCCGGTACGTCACCGACTCCGGAACCGTCCGCCAGTTCGTCTGACACCGTTGACTCCGCCCGACCCTGACGCCGTAGAAGACCGTCGCTGTTGTCACCTGCAGCAAGCAGAATATAACGCTCGCTGTTGGAGGCGGTGACCTCGACCGCACGGAAGCGGTGTCGTGCGTCTCGGCGGATGCCGTTCGGTGAACCCGTGAACGCCGGTTCCGGCGTCATCCGAAAAGGGTAGGTCCGGGTGGCGCCCCGCCGAAGTCCGGGGAGGTGTAGTCGAGTGGCTTCATGATGTGATTGCGCCAGGTCGCAATTGGCGTGCCGGCGGCGGATGTAGAGCCTGTCCGCGGGCCCGGAGGTTTCGCCTGCTCCCCGGCGCAGCGATGAGGAGTCGAAATGAAA
>NZ_CDWRCL010000140.1:2108-10810 GCF_977927575.1 Frankia sp. CcCS3 | reverse complement strand
CAACAGTCACCATCGCCGCGATCAACGAATGGCTGCCCCGATAAACTTCCCAAACAGGCCCTAGTGCCGAGCTTGGCGTGGGCGCGGGCGGCCGCCGAGGGGCGGCGCGGTTTCCGGCAGACGACCGACTGGTGGTCGCTGGCCGACGGCCGGGCCGAGAACCCCCTGGAGACCCGGCTGCGGCTGCTGCTGGCCGACAACGGGCTCGCGCCCGTGGAATTGCAGTGGCCGGTCAGGGACGGGACCGGTCAGATCATCACCCGGCTGGATCTTGCCTGGCCGGCGCAGCGACTCGACGTGGAGGCGGACACCTTCTCGGCCACCAGCCCGCCGGCGATGATCTACCAGGACCGTCACCGCGGCAACATCCTCGCCGCGTTGCGCTGGACGGTGCTGCGGTTCAGCGTGGCCGACGTGACCTGGCATCCGGAGCGGGTCGTCTCGGCGGTGACCCGGGTCCTGGCGGCGCGGGCGGCCGAGCGGGCCGAGGCGTCCAGAGTGGCCGCTGAGGCGTCCGCCGCCGGCACAGCCGCGGTGGCTGAGCGGCTGCGGGCATCGTGAGCAGGGACACGATCCGGCGAAACGCGCGCAAGGTGTTGTGACGGGAAGTACATTCCAGGCCGCCTGGGCCCCCCGGGCCTACGATCCGGAACATGAGCGTTCCATCGGCCGGGTTGTCGCTGGCCGCAGACTTTCCGGAGGCGACGCGCGCCGATTGGCAGACGCTCGTCCTGCAGGTGCTGCGTAAGTCTGGCGTGGCGACCGAGGCGACTACTCCCGGCGAAGTCGAGGAGCTGTTGGCCACGCGGACCTATGACGGTCCGCGGATCCGTCCGCTCTACACCGCCGAGAACGCCCCCGCCGGCGGGGTGGGCCTGCCGGGGCTCGCCCCGTTCGTGCGGGGTGGGCGGGCGCAGGGCGCGGGCACCGGCGGCTGGGATGTCCGCGCGCTGCATGACAACCCCGATGCCACGCTCGTCGCCGAGGCGGTCCTCGCCGATCTGGAGAACGGCGCTACCTCGCTCTGGCTGCGGCTGGGGCCCGCCGGTCTGCCGATCGGCGGGCTCGGCGCGGTGCTGCGCGAGGTCTACCTCGACCTCGCGCCGATCGTGCTGGACGCGGGGGAGCTCACCGCCCCGGCCGCCGAGGAGTTCTTCGGCCTCGCCGCCGCCCGCGGCCTGCCCGGTTCGCAGCTCACGGGCAGCCTCGGCGCCGACCCGATCGGTCTGGCCGCGCGGACCGGCTTGCCGGCCGACGGCCCGGTGGGCCTCGCCGAGGCGGTGTCGCTCGCCGGCCGGTGCGTGCGGGAGTTCCCCGGGATCCGCGCCTTCGTCGTCGACGCCCAGCCCTACCACCGCGCGGGTGGCAGTGACGCCGAGGAACTCGGGGCGTCACTGGCCACCGGCGTCGCCTACCTGCGGGAGCTCACCGGGGCCGGCCTGAGCCTTGCCGAGGCGCTCGCCCAGATCGAGTTTCGCTACGCGGTCACCGCCGATCAGTTCTCCTCGATCGCGAAGCTGCGGGCCGCCCGCCGGTTGTGGTCACGGGTCGCCGAGGTGTGCGGCGCCGAGCCGGCCGACCGGGCCCAGCGCCAGCACGCGGTCACCTCGGCGGCGATGATGACCCGCCGGGATCCCTGGGTGAACATGCTGCGCACGACGCTGGCCTGCTTCGGCGCCGGTGTCGGCGGCGCCGACGCGGTCACCGTCCTGCCGTTCGACACGCGCCTCGGCCGGCCCGACGACTTCTCCCGCCGGATCGCCCGCAACACCCAGACCCTCCTGCAGGAGGAGTCGAGCCTGATCCGGGTGACCGACCCGGCCGGCGGCTCCTGGTACGTCGAGTCACTCACCGCCGAGCTCGCCGAGGAGGCCTGGGCCTGGTTCACCGAGATCGAGCGGACCGGCGGGATCGTCGCCGGCCTGCGGTCCGGGCTCGTCGCCGAGCGGATCGCGGCCACCTGGGCGACGCGCTCCGACGCGATCGCCCACCGGCGGGAACCGATCACCGGGGTGAGCGAGTTCCCGAACCTGGGCGAGAACCTCCCCGAGCGGCACCCCGTGCCCGCCGTGAGCCCCGTGCCCGCCGCGAGCCCCGCCGGCGTCGGCGGGGAGGCCGCCACGGCGGTGGGCGCCGGGCTGCCGGAGCTCACCTACGACCTCACCTTCGAGGAGCTGCGCGCCCGTTCCGACGCGCACCTGGCGGCGACGGGCGGCCGGCCCGTGGTCTTCCTGGCCACCCTGGGCAGCGCGGCGGCCTCGACCGCGCGCGCCACCTTCGCCGCCAACCTGTTCCAGGCGGGCGGGTTCGAGACTCCGACGTCCGGCCCGGGCACGGACCCGGCGTCGATCGCGGCGGCGTTCAGCGCCTCCGGGGCCACCGTGGCCTGCCTGTGCTCGGCCGACAAGGTGTACGCCGAGCACGCCGGGCCGGTCGCCGAGGCGCTGCGGGCCGTCGGGGCGAGCCGGGTGTGGCTCGCGGGCCAGGCCGGTGCGCGCGCGCAGACCGATGCCGCCGCGGGCATCGACGGCTACGTGTTCACTGGATGCAATGCCGTCGCCGTGCTGCGGGCGACGCTCGCCGAGGTTGGGGTGGCCTGATGTCCACGGACAGCTCGCAACGTGCCCCGATGATCCCGGACTTCTCCGCGGTGGAGCTGGGCACCACGCCGGCCGGGGCGGACGCGGCGGAAGGTGAGTGGCGGGCCGCCTTGGAGGCGGCGACCGGTAAGGACGCCGACGCGCTGACCTGGGATACCCCCGAGGGCATCGCGGTGAAGCCGCTCTACACTGCCGCCGACACCGCGGGCCTGGACTTCCTGGGCACCTACCCGGGGATCGCGCCCTTCCTGCGCGGCCCGTACCCGGCGATGTACGTCACCCAGCCGTGGACCATCCGCCAGTATGCCGGGTTCTCCACCGCCGCCGCGTCGAACGCCTTCTACCGGCGCAACCTCGCCGCCGGGCAGAAGGGCCTGTCGGTCGCCTTCGACCTGCCGACCCACCGCGGCTACGACAGCGACCACCCGCGGGTCACCGGCGACGTCGGCATGGCCGGCGTCGCCATCGACTCCATCCTCGACATGCGCCAGCTGTTCGACGGTATCCCGCTGGACAAGATGAGCGTGTCGATGACCATGAACGGCGCCGTGCTGCCGGTGCTGGCGCTCTACATCGTCGCGGCCGAGGAGCAGGGGGTGGCCCCGGGGCAGCTCGCCGGGACCATCCAGAACGACATCCTCAAGGAGTTCATGGTCCGCAACACCTACATCTACCCGCCGCAGCCGTCGATGCAGATCATCTCGGACATCTTCTCGTTCACCTCGCAGCGGATGCCGCGGTTCAACTCGATCTCGATCTCCGGCTACCACATGCAGGAGGCCGGGGCGACGGCCGACCTGGAACTGGCCTACACCCTGGCCGACGGGGTCGAGTACATCCGGGCGGGGCTGGGCGCGGGGCTGGATATCGACGCGTTCGCACCAAGGCTGTCGTTCTTCTGGGCGATCGGCATGAACTTCTTCATGGAGGTCGCCAAGCTGCGCGCGGCCCGGCTGCTGTGGTCGCGGCTGGTCAACCAGTTCACCCCGAAGAGCGCCAAGTCGCTGTCGCTGCGGACCCACTCGCAGACCTCGGGCTGGTCGCTGACTGCCCAGGACGTGTTCAACAACGTGGTGCGCACCTGCGTGGAGGCGATGGCCGCCACCCAGGGGCACACCCAGTCGCTGCACACCAACGCCCTCGACGAGGCGCTGGCCCTGCCGACGGACTTCTCGGCCCGCATTGCCCGCAACACCCAGCTGCTGCTCCAGCAGGAGTCCGGCACCACCCGGGTGATCGACCCGTGGGGCGGCAGCTACTACGTCGAGCGGCTCACCCACGACCTGGCCCGCCGGGCCTGGGAGCACATCGACGAGGTCGAGGCCTCGGGCGGCATGGCGCAGGCCATCGACGCCGGGATCCCGAAGATGCGCATCGAGGAGGCCGCCGCCCGCACCCAGGCCCGCATCGACTCCGGCCGCCAGCCGCTGATCGGGGTGAACAAGTACCGCGTCGACGCGGACGAGGCCATCGAGGTGCTCAAGGTCGACAACTCGGCGGTGCGCGCCGAGCAGATCGAGAAGCTGCGCCGGCTGCGCGCCGACCGTGACCCGGCCGCGGTGGAGGCGGCGCTGCACGCCCTGACCGCGGCGGCCGACGCGGCCCGCGATGGGCGCCGCGGTCCCGGGCTGGAGCAGAACCTGCTGGCGCTCGCCGTCGACGCGGCCCGGGCTCAGGCGACGGTCGGGGAGATCTCCGACGTGCTGGAGAAGGTCTACGGGCGTCACGCGGGCCAGATCCGTACCATTTCCGGGGTGTACCGGGACGAGGCGGGACCTGCCGGCAACATCGTCGCCGCCCGCGAGGCCGCCGCCGCCTTCGAACGTGCCGAGGGTCGCCGGCCCCGGATCCTGGTCGCGAAGATGGGCCAGGACGGTCACGACCGCGGCCAGAAGGTGATCGCCACCGCGTTCGCCGACCTCGGCTTCGACGTGGACGTCGGCCCGCTGTTCCAGACCCCGGCCGAGGTCGCCCGCCAGGCCGTCGAGGCCGACGTGCAGATCATCGGGGTGTCATCGCTGGCCGCCGGCCACCTCACCCTGGTGCCCGCGCTGCGCGAGGAGCTTGCCGCGCTCGACCGGCCCGACATCCTCATCGTGGTCGGCGGGGTCATCCCCCCCGGCGACTTCGACGAGCTGCGGGCCGCGGGCGCCGCCGCGATCTTCCCGCCCGGCACGGTCATCGCCGACGCCGCGCTGGACCTGCTCGCGGCCCTGTCGGCCCAGCTCGCTCATCCCGCTCATCCCGCTCATCCCGCGGCCTGACCCGCCCGAGTGACGGCAGATCCGGCATGCTATCCGGCATGGTGACCCGACGACCGATCGATCCGGGCGAGTACGCCGACGGGGTGCTGGCCTCGTCGCGGACCTGGATCGCGCGGGCCATCACCCTCGTCGAGTCCACCAGGCCCGACCACCAGGAGCTCGCGCAGCGGCTGCTGGTGACGTTGCTGCCGCACGCGGGCAAGGCCCGTCGGATCGGCATCACCGGGGTGCCCGGGGTGGGCAAGTCGACGTTCATCGACGCGCTGGGCACCATGCTCACCGGGAAGGGGCACCAGGTGGCGGTGCTCGCCGTCGACCCCTCCTCGACGCGTACCGGCGGCAGCATCCTGGGGGACAAGACCCGGATGGCGGCGTTGTCCACCGATCCGGCGGCGTTCATCCGGCCCTCGCCCACCGCGGGGACGCTCGGTGGCGTCGCCAAGGCGACCCGCGAGGCGATGGTCGTCATGGAGGCGGCGGGCTACGACGTCGTCCTGGTCGAGACGGTCGGCGTCGGCCAGTCGGAGACGACCGTCGCCGACATGGTCGACACCTTCCTGTTCCTGACCCTGGCCCGGACGGGGGATCAGCTCCAGGGCATCAAGAAGGGGGTGCTGGAGCTCGCCGACGTCATCGCGGTGAACAAGGCCGACGGGCCGCACGAGCTCGACGCCCGCCGTGCCGCCCGGGAACTCGCCGGCGCGCTGCGGCTGCTGCAGGGCTCCGCCGGTCCCCGGGACTGGAACACCCCGGTGCTGACGTGCAGCGCGGTGGAGCGGACGGGGCTGGACACCATCTGGGCGCAGATCGTCAAGCATCAGGACACCCTCGACGCCTCCGGCGAACTCGCCGCCCGCCGGCGCCGCCAGCAGGTCGACTGGATGTGGGCGATGGTCCACGATCGGCTGCTCGCTGGCCTGCGGGCCGATCCGGGGGTCCGCGAGATCACTCCGGACCTTGAACGGCGGGTCCGCGACGGCACCCTCCCCCCGAGTCTGGCCGCCGACGCCATCCTCGCCGCGCATGACGGCCTCGCCGCGCATGACGGCTTGGCCGCCCACGAGGGCCGGGCCGCGGCACCCTCCGACGCTGCGGCACCCTCCGACCCCGGGCACTGAGCCAGACTGGAGTAGCCTGGCCGGCCGACGACCCGCGATGGACCACATCCGCCGGGACGCCCACCGGGGTATGGTCACCCTGCGCGGGCCCGCCTGCGACAGGGCGACCTGGCTGAGGTGGGGAACGGCGCCCGGGAACGGCGTCTACCGATCGTGACGGCTGGAAACGGAGTACGCGGGTGGAGCCGGTGAGCGCGGTCGTCGTCGAGTACGAAGGCAACACGCCGCTGGATGTCGAGGAAGAGCAGGAGACCGGTTTCCAGGACATTGACCGGCCCTGGAATCCCGAGAGCATCCGGGTAAGTACGAAGAGCTTTTCCCTGCGTAACATGCTCGATGCCATCGACGAGGGCTCCCTCGACCTGGCGCCGGATTTTCAGCGTCTGAAGGTATGGAAGCCGGTTCAGAAGGCACAGCTCATTGAGTCTGTTCTGCTCCAGATCCCGCTGCCTGCCTTTTATTTCGCGGAGGACAAGGACGGGACGTTGCGAGTGGTCGACGGCGTCCAGCGGCTGACCACCGTCTACGATTTCGTCCGGGGTGGACGGGAGGGCGCCGGGGGTTTCTCCCTGGAGGGACTGGAGTACATCAGGGATGTGATCGGGAAGAGATTCGAGGATCTTCCCGCGCTTTGGCGTCGTCGCCTTAACAACACTCAGATTGTCGCGAACGTCATCGATCCCTCGACGCCGCGGCCCGTCATGTACGATATCTTCCGCCGGATTAACACGGGTGGTACGCCGCTGAATGCCCAGGAAATTCGGCACTGTATGAGCAAGAAGCGTAGCCGTGATTTCCTTCGCGATTTGACCGCTCTCCCGGAATTCTCGATCGCCACCACCGGGGCACTGGGCAGGCAGCGGCGGATGATCGATCGTGAGGTGGTGCTTCGCTTCTGTGGGGACGTAATGAAGTAACAAATACGTGATCGAGAGCATCATCGCAGGTCACAGGCCTGTGGAGGGTTCGAAACGCGCAAGTTATTTCATTTCGACTCCTCAATCGTGCTCTCTTTGAGAGCTGGACGGTCGAGCTGGCGCGGATCGGACGGATAAAGTCGGCTTCCGTAGCGCAGGGAATTAGACGGAAGGCTCGGAGCCTGATGAAGTCAGATTCCATCTATATCACCGCCGTCACGGCCTCGACGGGAGATCGGATGCGAGTCCAGAACCGGTTCGCGATTACTCGAAGCGTCGTTGCCTCAGGTGTCGAATGATCGAGCGGCTTCGGGTCAGAAACTTCAAGGCGTTCGCCGACCTGAGCCTTGATTTCAGGTCTCTCACCGTGCTAACCGGCCTGAACAATGCAGGTAAGAGTACAGTTGTCCAAGGAGTTGAAATGAAATAACTTGCGCGTTTCGAACCCTCCACAGGCCTGTGACCTGCGATGATGCTCTCGATCACGTATTTGTTACTTCATTACGTCCCCCAATCGCTTCTGCTCGCGGAACTCGCCGCCGAGGGCGACGGAACTCTGGTCCCGCTGAACGGTCCGTACGGTCTTGCGCTGGGTGAGGCGTTGGACGTGCTCTTTTTGGCTGCCGTCGACAATACGATCTCCATCGTTCAATGGTCCGCGGACTCGCGTCGTCAGATCGACTATTTTGTTCCGGAGGACCGCTCGACCTTTCTGCGTGTGTCGTCGGTGGTTGCGGACGGCTCGCAGGCGTGTGTGCCGCTTGACACGTACCTCTCGGCGGAGCGCCTTGGACCGCGTGACCTGCTCGAGGTGTCGACCCTGGACGACGGTCGTCTGCGAGTGGGGCATCAAGGCCAGTTCACCGCTCACGTCCTTGCCCGTCGCGAGCGGACACAGATAGGAGCGGATCTTTGGCACCCGGACACCAAGAATCGCGATTTCTCGATCACCATGGGAAGCCAGGTTGCTCTCTGGCTGTCCTCGATCGTCCGGCCTGTGGCGGTCGAGGCGACCTGGCTACCGGGTACGAACGCGGCCCTGGTCCGGTTTCGTGAGCCTGCAGCACTGACCGCGCCCTGGCTACGGCCGGCGAACGTCGGATTCGGTCTCTCCTATGCGCTGCCGGTCTGTGTCGCGGCGTTGACTGCGGTTCCCGGTGGGATTTTCATGGTGGAGAATCCTGAGGCGCATCTGCATCCAGCGGGTCAGTCGATGATGGGGCGCTTCCTTGCGCGGCTCGCGGCCTCTGGCGTTCAGACGATCATCGAGACACATAGCGATCATGTCGTTAACGGGATCCGTCTGGGGGTGGCGGAGGATCGAATCCTACCGGCCGGAGATGTAATCCTGCATTATTTCGGGGAAAACGAGCGAACGGCCATTGACATCACCGAGACCGGGGCCCTGACAACTTGGCCGTCTGGTTTCTTCGACCAGGGTGAGCGTGATCTGGCCAGCCTTGCCGGCGTGCGTAGGCGTCGGACGTGAGATTCATCGTCGACGAAGAGGCGTTAGGCTGCGCCGGCGTCCTCGACTGGGCTGCTGCCGAACGTGAGTTCGATGAACTCGCTCAGCTGCTGGTCGAACTCCGGTATAGCGGGGAGATCGTCGGCATTGTGAGCGGATGGGGAGCGGGTAAGTTCGTGTTCGGGCCGGACATCGCCACCGTCCTGGCCGCCGCGCGAGGCCTGGACCGGGATGTGCGTAGCCTGCTCATGCGACTGCTCGACAAATGTGTCGAGTGGGATGACGATTCTACGGTGGTGGCGGACGGTGAAATCGTCATCGGAGTCGAAATGAAA
>NZ_CDWRCL010000140.1:0-1495 GCF_977927575.1 Frankia sp. CcCS3 | reverse complement strand
TCCCCATCGACGGCTCTCTGAACCACGGTCTCGGAGTGGAGCGTGCCGTTCAGCTGGTCGGGATGGGCAGGAATGTGGCGGTCCTGACGATGCGGTGGCGTGGGTTGGCGGGACCTCGGCTGGTCATTGCGAAGGAGTCGAAATGAAATAACTTGCGCGTTTCGAACCCTCCACGGGCCTGTGACCTGCGATGATGCTCTTGATCACGTATTTGTTACTTCATTACGTCCCCGAAGGAGGACGGCGCCACGTTGGTCTTCATCGGCGGGGACGAGCACCTCAGGTTCTTCTACCGGTCTCTCTTCAAGCTGGAGGACATAGCCGAGGAGATTTTCTTCGTGCACGCGGAGAAAGCTTTTCATCGACTCCTTTTCGCCGACGGCCTAACCTTTCGAAAATTTGATGGCGGCTACTCCCTGAGAGATACTGCTGTTCTTCATCTTGCCGCATTGAATGATCGGTTTTCCGATTTGTTCATTGCCGAGAAGGGTTCTTCCGCGCAGATTTCCGCGCGCCTGGGGATAGCCGTCAGTATCGAGGGTAGGACTCGGGGATCGGCTACTCTGATGCGCAGACGTGACGTCATATTCCGGGGTTTCTCCGTCCGGTGTGAATGGCATTCAAAACTCGAACCGCATCGGAATCGTATTCACTTCTTCCCCGGCGACTCCCGGACCGATGGGAAGATTCTGGTCGGCATGTTCGTCCGGCATCTGCCGACCTGATTGGGACCGGCCTCGCCGGCCCCCGGGTAAGGAGTAGACCTCGGCTGGTCGGAGATCCCCGAGAGCCGCCGGATCCAGGGCTCCACCCCGCCGTGTCCTGCTCGGTGTCCTCGCCTATCCGGGTAGGAGGTGTTGACGATCACAGGGTGCCGCGATCACAGGATGCTGGATCATGGAGTTCCGGACGCGAGGTGTCCGGCACGGCGCATCGGCCGGTCCTGGCGGGCCCAGCGTCATGGCACCGTCGGACCCGCGGCAGGCCGGTCGGGCCGGGGCCCGGCACCGTCCGGCACCATTCGGCGACTCAGTGACCTGCTCACCGGCTCAACGGGAGCCGGAAATATTTTGTCCGCTCTCGGACACAAATATTGCCTGGTCAAACGTCCACGATGATCGTGGTAACGGGAGTGGAAGGATCTCCGGCGGCCGAGCGGAGTACCGTGGCTCCGGTCGCCGTGATGATCGCGTAGGTTTCGGGAGACGCGGTGAGCTATCAGCTGGGTATCGACCTCGGATCCGCGAACACGATCGTCGGGGTGGCGGACGGAGGCTGGCCCCGCGTGCTCGAACTGAGCGGCCAGCGTCGCCTGCCGTCGGTGGTCTACGCCGCCCCGGCCGGTGGCCTGCAGTTCGCCCGCGCGGCGGACCGCCGGTCGCTGGTCGACCCCGAGCGTGCCGCGACCGACCTCCTGCGCCGGCTCGGGGACAGCGGTCCCGTTCTGCTCGGGGGTGCCGCCTACAGCCGGGAGGGACTGATCGCCCGGTTGGTG
>NZ_CDWRCL010000139.1:0-10247 GCF_977927575.1 Frankia sp. CcCS3 | reverse complement strand
TAGCCGAGCGCACCGTCGCCGACCGCGAACGCGTCCTCGGCCCCGCGCACCCCGCCACCCTGGTCAGCCGGGACACCCTCGCCTGGGCGTTCCAGAAGGCCGGCCAGGTCGACCACGCGGTCAACCTGTTCCAGCGCACCCTCGCCGAGCGAGAACGCATCCTCGGCCCCGAGCACCCCGACACCCTGGAAGGCCGGCACAGCCTCGGCCGCGCCTACGACGCCGCCGGCCGCGGCGACGAGGCGGCCCGACTGCTGCGGGACACCCTCGCCGACCGGCGGCGGATCCTCGGCCCGGAGCACCCCGCCACCCTCGACACCCGTCACAGCCTCGCCGTCGCCTACCGCCGGATCGGGGCGGTAGGCGACGCCGTGCCGCTGTTCGAGCAGACCCTCGCCGCCCGCGGACGGGTCCTCGGCCCCGAGCATCCCGCCACCCTCGGCAGCCGCCACCAACTCGCCGTCACCCACCACCAGGCCGGACGGCTCGACGACGCCACGCGCGAGTTCGGCCGCGCGCTGACCGGCCGCGAGCGCACCCTCGGCCCCGACCACCCCGACACCCTCGAAACGGTCGACGGACTCGCCCGCGCCCACCTGCGGGCCGGACGACTCGATGACGCCGCACGCGAGTTCGGCCGCGCGCTGACCGGCCGGGAACGCGCCCTCGGCCCCGACCACCCCGAGACCACCGAGACCCGCGAGAACCTCGCCACCGCCCACCTCAGGCTGGGCCGACCCGGCGACGCCGTCCCCCACCTCGAACGCGCCCTCGACCGCCACGAGCACGTCCTCGGCCCCGCGCACCCCCACACCGTCGAGACCCGGGACACCCTCGCGACGAGCTACCGGCGCACCGGGCAGCTCGAGGCGGCCGTGCCGCTGCTCGAACGACTGCTCGCTGACCGGAGCCGGGCACACGGCGTCGGCGACGCACGCACTCTACGCACCGCCGACGAGCTCACCGAGGTCTACCGGACCACCGGCCGGCTTCCGCAGGCCGTCGACCTGAACGAACGTGTTCTCGCCGTCCGCGAGCAGCTCCTCGGCCCCGGCCACCCCGACACCCGCGCCACCCGGGGCGCCCTCGCCGACACCTACCGCCAGGCCGGCCGGCCCGCCGACGCCGTCCCCCTCTACCGCGCCGCGCTCACCGACGCGCTACGCGAGCACGGCCCGTTCCATCCGGACAGCACCCGGGCCCGTCGCACCCTCGCCGACACTGTCGACCAGGCCCGCCACGACCGGCCGCCCCTTCCCGAACGGCCGATCCCGGCCGAGCCGAGGTTCCGCCACCGCGACCCCTAACCGACCTCGGCCCGCCGGTCACCGCGGGTCGGCCGACCCGTCGGACGCGGCCGGCTCGTCGGGCTCAACGGGCGGAAACCGATCAAGCAGCTCCAGCTTGCGGAGCAGCGCCTCGTCCACCGCCCCCCGCGCCGGCCGCCCGCCCTCCGCCACCGCCCGCTCGCGGTCCTCCTCCCAGCGCCGTGCCTCCTCCCGAGCCAACTCGGCGTTCATCTGCTCCCGTGCTTCCCGCCAGTACTCCTCGATCCGCTTCTGGTTCTCCCGCCGCTCCTGTTCGGCGGCAAGCTCATTCGTCAACTCCTGGCCATGCCGCGCGTTCCATACTCGGGAGAACGAGCCGTCCCAGTCGACCGGACGGAGGTCGAACCTGCCCTCAAACGTCGCCCGAGCCTCATCCGCCCCCGTATCGGCGTCGCGCCCCGCGTCGGCATCGGGCGCCGGCTGCCCGGACGGTTCCCGACCGGCTGGCGGCCGCGCCCCCGATTCACGCTCGGCCGCAGATTCACCTGACGGGCCAGCGGTTTCCTCGGACATCACAGTCTTCTCCCGTCCCTGAGGCTCCCAGTCATGATCCCACCGCTACCGGCCCGCCGTGCCCCACCACGATCCCTCCAGGGATGATCAGCGACCAGCGGAGGGGCACTCGTCACGGCCGGAATGCACGCGTTGCGATCCCTCCAGGGATGATCAGCGACCCGACCCCGAAAGTAAAGTCGCAGGTTGAAGGCATGATCGGCGGTGGATCGTGGGCCGATTCTGCAGCGATCCGGCGGTAGTGCAACGGCCCAGGTCAGAGCCATGATCGGAATTTTAGAGTATCGAGTCCTGGTTGCCTATCTCGACGCCGAGCCACTCCATCCCCTATCTGCTGGACGGGCCAGGTGGACCTTCAGCGGTGTGGCTGTTGACCGGTGGGCCGGACGACGATCTCGTTGATATCGACGGTGTCGGATTGCTCGAGTGCGAACAGGACCGCACGGGCGACGTCAGTGGTGCCGAGTTTCGGGTCGGTGGCCCGGTCGGGCGATGTTTCGCCGGCTTTAACGAGTCCCGGCTGGATGAGGGTGACACGCACGCCGGTACTGGTGACCTCGGCTCGGATGGACTGGGTCATGGCGGTGACGGCCCACTTGGTGGCGGAGTAGAGCTGCCCGGGGACGGTGATGCGGCCGGCCACCGAACCGGTGAGCACCAAGTGTCCCCGGAACTGCACGAGGGTGGGCAGGGTGGCCCGGGCGACGAGGGCGGTTCCGTAGACGTTGGTCAGCACCATCTCGCGCCACTGCTGCGGGGATCCGGTGCCGCGCAGGAAGGAGGTGGCGGTGAAGGAGCCGGCGTTGGCGAACACCGCGTCGAGTCGGCCGAACGCGCCGTGGGCGAGCGTGGGCAGAGTGGTGACCTGGTCCCAGTCGCTGATGTCGCAGGGGGCTGCCACGGCCCGGGCTGGGCCGCCCAGTTCCGCGGCAAGTTCGTGAAGGGCATGGTGAGAGCGGGCGGCGAGGATGAGGCGCCACCCTTTGCTGGCGGCGAGTTGCGCTGTTGCGGCGCCGATGCCGGAGGAAGCCCCTGTGATCAGGAGAACGGATGTGGTCACGCTGATAGATCGTGCCGGTTGAGGTGGTCAGTCAGGTTTTGGGGTGCGGCGGCTGACGTCGACGGCGTAGCTGGTGGGACGGACGTTCCCCGGTCGCTACCCGAGGTCCAGGACGGACGTGCCGGCGACCGCCGAGCAGACGTGCAGCACGGCCCACCGGCCGGTGAGTGCGGCATACGCCGGTTCGAACGCCTCGGTGAAGGCGGTCAGCCGGGACCGGTCGACGAGGGCCACCGCACAGCCCGCGAAACCACCGCCGGTCATCCGGGCGCCGAAGCACCCCGGAGCCGCCGAAGCCGCCTGGACCGCCGCATCGAGTTCCGGACCCGACACCTCGAAGTCCTCCCGGATCCCGCGATGCCCCGCCAGCAACAGCCGCCCGGCCGTTGGGGCGTCGCCCGCGCGCAGTGCCGCGGCGACGGCGTCGACCCGGGCGTTCTCGGCGACGACGAACCGGGCCCGGCGCAGCGCGACCGGGTCCAGACCGGTCCCGCCGGCCGCTCCGCCCGGCCGGGTTGTCCCATCCGACCGGGCGGACCTGCCGAGCCGGGCCACCGCCTCGTCCATCGACCGGGGCGTGAGGTCCCGCAACGCGGCGACGCCCAGCGCCCGCGCCTCCCGCTCACACTCCGCCCGTCGGGTGGCGTACTCGCTGGTCACCACCTGTCGGCGCGAGCCGGTGTCGATGACCACCACGGCCAGCCCGCCCGGCAGCGGCACCGGCTCGGTCGTCAGCGTGCGGCAGTCGATCCGCAGCGCGTGGCCGGCCACGCCCGCGGCGCAGGCGAGCTGGTCGAGCAGGCCCGTCGCCGCCCCCACCCAGAGGTTCTCCGCCCGCTGGGCGAGCAGCGCGAGCTCCGTCGGCGAGGGCGTCAACCCGGCGAGATGCGCACCGGCCAGGGCGACGGCCAGCTCCAGCGCGGCCGAGGAGGACAGTCCCGCGCCGACGGGGATGTCGCTGGCCAGCGTGCCACGCCAGGGCACCGGGCCCCCTCCGGCCGGGAAGCCTGACCCGGCGGCGGCACGGGAGGCCGACTCGGCGGCCAGCATCACCGCGACGCCTTCGACATACCGGACCCATCCGGGTGCCCGGGCGGACACCGGGGTATCGAGGCCCGGCGGCGGCAGCGGGATCACGGCGGGCACCGCATCCTGCTCGGACACCAGCCGGAGCTCGGGTGCCTCGTTACGGCGCAAGGCGATGCACAGCTCCCGGTCGATGGCCACCGGAAGACAGAAGCCGTCGTTGTAGTCGGTGTGCTCGCCGATGAGGTTTACCCGGGCGGGCGCGCGGACGAGGTGGGTGGGCCGCTCTCCGTAGGTCTCGACGAACGCGCGCACCGCACGCTCGGTGGCCGGATGCTCGGCGGCTCTCATGACGCCAGTGTCGGGGAGTCGTGGGCCCTGCGGCACGCGGGATGACCACGGCCGCGCGGGCTCGGCTCAGGCCCGGTCCGCCGCGACGGGAGCCATGACGGCGCGCAGCCGGTCCGCGGCTGCCTCCGGGGTGAGGTCGCGCTGCACGTCGGCGAGTATCTCGTAGCCGACCTGATGCTTGCGAATGGTCGGGGAGCGCAGCAACGGCGGATAGAAGTGGGCGTGCAGCTGCCAGAACGCCGCGGGTGGATCGCCGGGTCCCCGGCCAGGATCAAGGCCCGGCCCCGGCCCCGGCCCCGGCTCCAGCCCCGGCCGGGGTCCGGGCGCGGGATGCGGCCCGGGAGCCCCGTGCCAGCCCATCGAGAACGGGAAGGGATGGTCGAACAGGGCGTCGTAGCCGGTGAGGAGGCGGCCGAGCAGGCGGGACAGCCCGTCCCGCTGGTCGTCGGAGAGCGCGGCGAGGCGGTCGACCGGATGCCGGGGCAGGAGCAGGGTCTCGAACGGCCACAGCGCCCAGAACGGCACGACGACGAGCCAGTGCTCCTCCGCCAGGATCACCCGCTCCCCCGCCGCCGTCTCGATCTCGGCGTAGTCCATCAGCAGGGAGCTGCCAGACCGGGCGAAGTGCTCCCGTTGCCGCGCGTCCTCGGCGGCCGGCTCATCGGGCAACACGTCGCAGGCCCAGATCTGACCGTGGGGGTGCGGGTTCGACGCGCCCATCGCGGTGCCGCGGTTCTCGAAGACCTGCACCCAGCGCCAGGTGCGGGAGAGTTCCTCCTCCTGCGCCGCCCAGGTGTCCACGACCGCCCGGACCTCGGCCGGAGTCATGTCGACGAGCCCGCGATCATGACGAGGGCCGAAGCACACGACCCGGCACGTCCCCCGGGCCGGTTCGCTGCGCAGCAGGCCCGATCCGGGACCCGCCGGCCACACCGGAGCCGGGTCGGCGGGCAAGTCGACGGGCGGGCCGACGGGCGGGGCGACAGGCGGGGCGGCGGGCCGGACCGGGTCGGGACGCAGCGCCGGGAAGTCGTTGGTGAACACGTAGGTACCGGAGTAGGAGGGGTTGCGTTCACCGCCGGCCCGGAGGTTGCCCGGGCAGAGGTCGCATAGAGGATCATGGGCGACCGCGGCCGGCACCGGCGGTGGTTCCTGACCGCCGTGCCACGGTCGCCGCGTCCGCCCCGGCGAGACCAGAACCCAACGGCCGGTGAGCGGGTTGAACCGCCGATGCGTGATGTCGTCCATCGCGACGAAGCCTGCCATGGGCGGCGACCGCGGCAAACGCGCTGCCGGGACGGCCGGGGGTGATCCCCGTTACCACGGAATCGGGGCGTGACGAGGGGCGACGCGGGGCAACGAGGGGCGGCGAGACGTAACGAGGCGTGGCGAATCGTGACGGGGCGCGACGAGGCATGACGGCCAGCCCGTCGCGGCGCCGCCGGGTTCCGGGAACCTCATGTTGAGTTCAACTTCAACACCATAGTCTGCGGGCATGCTTCCTACCGATCTGATAACCGTGGGTGAGCTCTCGCAACGAAGTGGCTTCGCCGCGTCGGCGCTGCGCTTCTACGAACAGCGGGGCCTGCTCACCGCCACCCGGACCTCGGGTGGGCAGCGCCGGTACGAGCGCCATGTCCTGCGGCGGCTGGCGTTCATCCGCGCCGCCACCGCGGTCGGGCTCAGTCTCGACGAGGTGCGGGAGACCCTGTCGTCGCTGCCCGAGTCGCGCACGCCGACCAAGGCGGACTGGTCCGCGGTCTCGCGGCGGTGGCGCGGCCGGCTGGACGACGAGATCGCGGCTCTGGTCGCGCTGCGTGACGGACTCGACTCGTGCATCGGCTGCGGCTGCCTGTCGCTGCTTCGCTGCCGCATCTCGAATCCGCACGACCGGATCGCCGAGCTGGGGCCGGGCGCCCGCGCGCTGCCGGCCGCGCTGCGCCGGACCCGCAACCCCCTCGATCGGTGTGGTCAGCCCGTCCGATAGGACATCCGCGATAGGACAGACGCGACGGCACGCGGGTGGCGGTCCATCGCCGGACCGACATGAACCAGATCCGGGACGCCGGACCGAGACGCCTGGATCCGGGACGAGGAGGGGTAGTGGGAGACACATTCGGCATGTTCCAACCGGGTGCCAGCAACGGCGAGCCGAGGAGCGGGCGCAGCCAGACGGGCAGCCAGACGGTCGGTACGGATCCCGTCTCCGGGCTGCCCAGCCGGGTCTCGGCGCACCGTTCGCCCGACATGCCGCCGGACGGTCCCGGTCCGGTGCGGGCCCGTCGCCGCCGTCCGTTAATCGTCGGCATCGGTGGCAGCAGCCGGGCGAACTCCACCACCCACCAGGCCCTGGCGACGGTGCTGGCGATGATGGGGCAGGCCGGCGCGGAGACGATGCTGCTCGGTGCGGCGGACCTGGACCTGCCGATGTACGCGCCGGAACGCCAGGAACGTCCCGCCGCGGCGCTGCGCCTCCTCGCCGCCGTCGAACGGGCCACGGCCTCGTGATCGCGACTCCCGGTTACCACGGCGGGATGTCGGGCCAGGTCAAGAACGCCCTGGACTATCTGGAGGACGCCCCGGCCCTACCTGGACGGCCGGGCGGTCGCACTGATCGTCGGAGCCCGGGGCACGCAGGCGGCCGGGACGACGCTGACGGCCCTGCGCTCGACGGTGCACGCCCTGCGCGGCTGGCCGACCCCGCTGGGAGTCACCCTGAACACCGCGGTGCCGCTCTTCGACCCGCACGGGCGAGTACTCGACCCAACCGTCGCGGCCCGCCTGGAGACCCTCGCCGACCAGATCATGGGGTTCACCTACGCCTGGTCCCAGGTGCTCTGAGGTGATCTGAGGTGATCTGACGCCGGGACGCGACCCCGCGCCGCGGCCCGTGCGGGTCCCGGCTAACCCGGGCGTATCCGTCCTGAGCAGGCAGGTCTACCGTGGCGGGGCCCGGCAGGGGACAGCGGGCTCGGCAGGGGACAGCGGGGCCCGGCAGGGGACTGGAACACGGGACCCATGACGAGGCACGCACGACGAGGAGGCGGCACGGTGGGACGACGGCACGGGCTCCGGCGGCTCGCCGCGGCGGTTCTGGGCGCCGTGCTGGCGGGCACGCTCGCCGCGTGCGGTGGCGACTCGGACGGCGAAGCCACCGGCACCTCCTCGGCCGGATCGACGGTCAAGCTGATGATCATCGCCCCGGTGGACACGTCCGGGACGAACTACCCGGAGATGGTGGCCGCCGCCCGGGCCGCCGTGCGCGGAGTCAACGCCCGGGGCGGGATCGCCGGCCACCGGGTCGAGCTCGTGCACTGCAACGAGAAGAACGACGCCGCCATGGCCAGGAAGTGCGCCCAGCAGGCGGTGGATCAGCACGTGCTCGCGGTCGTCAGCGAGGTCAGCGGCTCGGGCGGGATCATGCCCATCCTGGAGAACGCGGGGGTCCCGTCCATCGGTTCGGCCGGGATCTCGGCCGACGGATCCGAGCTCAGCTCCCCGATCAGCTACGTCATCAGCCCGCTGACCCTCTACCCCGCGGTCTGCCCGTCGTTGCTCGCCAAGGCGGGGGCCACCCGCCTCGGGCTGGTCGGCTACGACCTCAGCGCCAGCGACCGGCTCATCATCATGGCCGAGGGCGGCGCGAAGGCGGTAAACCGTCCGATCAATCCGAAGATCCGTATTCCGATCACGACGAGCGACTTCACCCCGGCGATCTCCCAGCTCACCCGGTCCGGTGCCGACGGAGCCGTGCTCGTCGTGTTCGACCAGGCCGCCTATGCGGTGATCTCCCAGGCCGGCCAGCGGGTCCGGACCTGCCACGCGGCCGGAACCCTCTCGCCGAAGTACCTGTCGACGCTCGGTCCGGCCGCGGACAACCTCGTGGTCGCGACCGCGTTCCCCGAGCTGAGCCAGGCCGGCCAGTTCCCCGAGGTCGCCCGGATGATCTCCGAACTGGACGCCGAGCAGGCCGGCGGGGACGCGGACGCGGCCCCCGCGCTGCGCACCACGACGACCACCACCGGCGCGTGGCTGTCCGTGCAGATCGCCGAGAAGGTGGGCAACAAGGTGTCCGGCGAGCTCACCGCCCGCACCCTGCTCGACCAGCTCAACCGGACCACCGACCTGGACCTGGGCGGCATCGTCCCGCGGCTGAACCTCACGGCGACGACGCCGATCCTCGGGGCGGAACGGATCTTCAACACCACGCTGCGGGGAGCCCGGTGGGACAGCGCGTCGAAGAGCTTCGTGCCGCTCGGCCCGGAGACCTACTCCGGCCTAGACATCCTGCGCCGGGCCGCCTCCTGACTCTGAGGCACACGCTGACCCGGGTCAGGCACGCGCTCGCGCTGACCCGGGTCAGACACGGGGGCCGCTGAGGGCGCCATCGCCGGAGTCCGCCGGCCGCCCGGGTGACAGATAGGCGCCGAGCAGGATCTCCCGGTCGGCACGGGCCTGGGCTGCGGTGCCCGACCAGGCGAGGGCCCCGTGCCGCAGGACGTGCACCCGATCGGCGATCGACAGGGCGCTGCGGACGTGCTGCTCGACGAGGATCACGGCGAGCCCGTCGTCCGCGGCGGCGCGCACCGCCGCCAGCAGACGGTCCACGACGCGCGGCGCGAGGCCCAGCGAGAGCTCGTCGGCGAGCAGAACCGTGGGCCGGCGCGCCAGGGCGCGCGCGAGGGTCACCATCTGCTGCTGCCCCCGGAGAGCAGCCCCGCCCGCCGGTCGAGGTGCTCGGCGAGCTCGGGGAAGACCGCGAGGGCGAGGTCCGGGTCGCATCGACCGACCCGGAGATTCTCCCGGACGGTGAGGTCCATGATGACCGAGCGTTCCTCGGGAACCAGGCTCAGGCCACGCCGGCACCGTTCGTGCAGCGCGGCGGTCGTCACGGCCCCGGCGAGCAGGACCTCGCCTCCCGCTGACGGGATCGCGCCGGCCAGCGCCAGCAGTGTCGTCGTCTTGCCGGCACCGTTCGGGCCGAGCAGGGTCACGACCTCGCCGGCGTGCACCTCCAGGTTGAGGTCGCGGACCACCGGGCCGTTGCCGTAGCCGGCGGACAGGCCCCGCGCCGCCAGCACCGCGGGGCCGGCCGCGAACCGGGCCGGGTCCGTCAACCGAGCCGGGACCGTCAACCGTGCCGGGACCGCCGCCTCCCCCAGGCAGGCGACCCGCACCCGGGGGTCGTCGCGCACCCGCTCCGGCGTCCCCTCGGCGATGCGCTCCCCGGCGTCCAGCACGACCACCCGGTCGCAGACCCCCATGACCACGTCCATGTCGTGTTCGTTGAGCAGGATGCCCAGCCCCAGTCGTCGGCGAGCCGACGCAGCAGGCCCGCGACCTCCGTGCTCTCCGATTCGTCCAGCCCGGCGCACGGCTCGTCGAGCAGCAGCACGGCGGGGCGCGCCGCGACAGCCCGGGCGATGGCCAGCAGCCGACGGCGACCGTAGGGAAGCTCCGCCACGGTGCGCAGGAGATCGTCGCGCAGCCCGAAGGCGTCGACCGCGGCGACCGCGGCCGGCTCGAGCGGACGTCCCCGGGGGAACAGCAGGTCGGTGAGATAGGCGCGGGTGTCCCGGCGGTCGCTGGCCGCCTGGATGTTCTCGATGACCGTCAGATCGTCGAACAGCTCCAGGTTCTGGAACAACCGGCTGATGCCGACGCGGGCCCGCCGGTGCGCCGGCAGACGGTCCAGCCGGACGCCGCCCAACGTCATCGACGTGACCGAGGACGGGGTGTAACCGGTGATCGCGTCGATGACCGTCGTCTTGCCCGCGCCGTTCGGGCCGATCATCCCGACGATCTGACCGGGTTCCACCCGCAGGTCGACCGAGCGCACCGCGGTGACCGCGCCGAACCGGACCGTCAGACCCCGGACCGACAGGACGGCAGGCGCGGCGGGCGTGGCGGGCGTGGCGGGCGCGGCGGGCGTGGCGCCGAGCAGGCGAGCCAGGCGGGCGGCATCGGAG
>NZ_CDWRCL010000138.1:9529-10537 GCF_977927575.1 Frankia sp. CcCS3 | reverse complement strand
CCCCAACCACCCCGCCCGGCGCGGCCCACAGCCATGCCCGTGAACCGTCACCCACAGCAAGATCGCTAAAGCAGGTGAATGTTTACCCTTGGCCGGGCGAACAACGGCGTCATCCATCCGTGGAACTCCGGCTTCGCCGGTATCGGCGTGTCCGTGCAGAAGGCCGAGAGCAGGAAGTGCACGAGATGGCTGGTCGGTCGGGAGGGCGCGGGGTTGGCGAGCCCGCCCTCGATGGTGGCGACCACCGCGTCCGCCGCGAGCTCCCGATCGGGTTCGGGCACGAAGTCGTGCACCGCGGCGAGCGCGAGCCCGTGCAGCCAGTCGTGCAGCCGCTCGTGGTACTCCATGACCGGCGCGGCGTGCGGGGCGCGTTCGGCGACACAGGGATGCAGCGTGCGGCGCCGCTCGACCGAGTCCAGGGCGAGGAAGAGCTTCGCCGCCGGGTCTCCGGGCAACGCGGCGATCCGGTCGACCTCAACGTCGAGCAGCCGGTTCAGCACCGCCGCGAAGGCATGGTCCTTCGACCGGAAATACCAGTAGACGGAGCCCGGCTCGATGCCGGCGGAACGGGCGATCTCCGCGATGGACGTCCCGGCGAACCCGCGGGCCAGGAACTGCTCCTCGGCGACGGTGAGCAACGCATCGATCCGTTCCTCGCGGGGAACCTCCTGGCGGTTGCGTGGCACCTGATCAGCGTAACGACTCCCATGGTGGGGCAGGAGGAAATCGATGCCCAGTAGTGGTAGCTCCCGTGCGGTACGGCGGCGCCCGGTGGCGCCGCCCCGGGCGCCGGCATGATCGGAATCGTGTCCCGGTGTCGGTGGGTGCATTCCGGCCGGGCCCGGGTAGCGGAGTCCGGTGGACGTCTCGGGCGGATGTGTCCTGCTCACCGCCTTTTTCTTGATTCCGATTCGAGAGAGCTGTGAGAGTGAATCTCAGCTCTCTGGGGACGTAATGAAGTAACAAATACGTGATCGAGAGCATCATCGCAGGTCACAGGCCTGTGGA
>NZ_CDWRCL010000138.1:0-9344 GCF_977927575.1 Frankia sp. CcCS3 | reverse complement strand
CCTCTACGTCGCTGGAAGGACCATCATGTCCGATATCAGGACCACCAAGAGCCTCGAAGCCCTGTCCGCCTCCCTTAATCGCGCGCTTGCGGGGGCCCGCGCCCCCCAGGTCGTGGCCGCCCGCCGGGCCCAGATGCGACAGACCGCCGGTATGACGCCGGACGGGTCCGACCTCGCCGGCACCGGCCGGCGAGCCGACCGGACGCAGGCCTTGGTCGAGACGCTGGCCTCGCGCCGGCGGACGAATATGTTGATCGGCACGCTCGACCGGCTGCGCAGACCCGCCACCGGGTGGCGTGCGGCCGGCCGCGTGACACCCTGACTCCGGGCCGACCGGGTCTCCTGCCGAACCGCTCAGTACCGTTTCGGCACCGCATCCCTTCGATCCCGATGGTCACCGACCGGACCGGTTCATCTGCTGGGCGCCGGGGGCGCCGCCGGAGAATCAGAGGAATTCATGATGAGTACGGCGGCGACATCCAGCGGTGCCGAATCCAGCGGTGCCGAATCCAGTTCCCCGCCGTCCCCGTCGGCGCTGCGCCGGGCGCTGCGCCGGGCCCGGGACGGCGCCACGCTCGATGTGGTGGAGGCCACCATTCTGCTGGCCGCGCGCGGCGACGACCTCGCGGACCTGTGCCGGTCGGCGGCCCGGGCCCGCGACGCGGGTCTGGCGTCGATCGGGCGGCCGGGTGTCGTCACCTACTCGCCGAAGGTGTTCATCCCGTTGACCCGGTTGTGCCGGGACCGCTGCCACTACTGCACCTTCGCCACCGTGCCGCACCGGTTGCCCGCCCCCTACCTCACGGTGGACGAGGTGCTCGGCATCGCCCGGGCGGGCGCCGCGGCGGGCTGCGCCGAGGCGCTGTTCACGCTTGGTGATCGCCCCGAGGGCCGGTGGCCGGCGGCCCGGGAGTGGCTCGACGCCCACGGCTACGACTCGACGCTGGGCTACCTGCGTGCCGTCGCGATCGCCGTGCTGGAGGAGACTGGTCTGCTTCCGCACCTCAACCCAGGTGTGCTGAGCTGGGTGGAACTCGCCCGGCTCAAGCCGGTGGCCCCGTCGATGGGGATGATGCTGGAGACGACCGCGACCCGCCTGTGGTCGGAGCCGGGCGGGGCGCACTACGGGTCACCCGACAAGGACCCGGCCGTCCGCCTGCGGGTCCTCACCGACGCCGGGCGGCTGTCGATCCCGTTCACGACCGGCCTGCTGCTCGGCATCGGGGAGACCCGGGCGGAGCGGGCCGAGACGATCTTCGAGCTTCGAGGTCTGGCCCGCCGCTACGGGTCGATCCAGGAGGTGATCGTCCAGAATTTCCGCGCCAAGGACGACACCGCGATGCGCTCCGCGCCCGACGTCGGTGCCGAGGAGTTGGCCGCGGCCGTCGCGGTCACCCGGCTGGTGCTGGGCCCCACGACGCGGGTGCAGGCTCCGCCGAACCTCGTTGACACCGCGGAGTGCGCCCTGCTGCTTTCGGCCGGCATCGACGACTGGGGCGGCGTCTCCCCGGTCACCCCCGACCACGTCAACCCCGAGCGGCCCTGGCCGGACCTGGACGTCCTGCGTGCCGTGACGGCGCAGGCCGGGTTCACGCTGCGGCCCCGGCTCACCGTCTACCCCTCCCATCTCGGTGAACCATGGATCGACCCGCGCCTGGCCGGGCACGTCGGGGCGTTGGCCGGCGCGGACGGCCTGCTCGCCGACGGTGTGTTCCCGGCCGCCCGCCCCTGGCAGGAGCCCGACGGCGGACTCGCTGACACCGGCCGCACCGATCTGCACGCCGCGGTCGACACGGTCGGGCGCCGCAGCGAGAAACGGGCGGACTTCGGCACGGTCTACGGTGACTGGGAGTCGCTTCGTGCCCAGGTCAGCGCGGCCGGGACGGGGGTCGACGGAGTCGTCGGCACGGGCAGCCGGGCCATCGCGAGCCGGGCCGGCGCGGTTGCTGGTGCCGGTGCCATGCGGCGGATCGGCCCCGACATGCTCGCCGCCCTGCGCCACGCCGGGTCCGATCCGGCCGGGATCACCGACGACGAGGCGCTGACCCTGTTCAGCGCGGACGGCGCCGCCCTGGAGGAGCTCTGCGCGCTCGCGGACGGATTGCGCCGCGACGTCGTGGGCGAGGACGTCACCTACGTCGTCAACCGCAACATCAACTTCACTAATGTCTGCTACACCGGATGCCGGTTCTGCGCGTTCGCGCAACGCCGTGGGGACGCCGACGCCTACACGCTGTCTCTGGACGAGGTGGGCAGCCGGGCGGCGCAGGCCTGGGCGGTCGGCGCGACCGAGGTCTGCGTCCAGGGCGGGATCCATCCCGATCTACCGGGCACCGCGTACTTCGATCTCGCCCGTGAGATCAAGCGGCAGGCGCCGGGGCTGCATCTGCACGCCTACTCGCCGATGGAGGTTCTCAACGGCGTCACCCGCACCGGCATGTCGATTGGCGACTGGCTCACCGCGGCCCGCGAGGCCGGCGTCGACACGATCCCCGGCACCGCGGCGGAGATCCTCGACGACGATGTCCGCTGGGTGCTGACGAAGGGCAAGCTGCCCGCGGCGAGCTGGGTCGAGGTGGTGACCACCGCGCACCGGGTCGGCCTGCGTTCCTCGGCCACGATGATGTACGGGCACGTGGACACCCCCGCACACTGGGTGGCCCATCTGCGCCTGCTACGGCGCATCCAGGACTCCACCGGCGGCTTCACCGAGTTCGTGGCCCTCCCCTTCGTCCATCACAGCTCGCCGATCTACCTGGCCGGTGTCGCCCGTCCCGGCCCCACCCGCCAGGAGAACCGGGCCGTGCACGCGATGGCGCGCATTCTGCTGCACGGTTCGATCGACAACATCCAGTGCTCCTGGGTCAAGCTCGGGGTGGAGGGCTGTCGGGCCGTGCTCGCTGGTGGGGCGAACGACATAGGCGGCACGCTGATGGAGGAGACGATCAGTCGGATGGCCGGCTCGCAGCACGGCTCGCGGCGTTCCGTGGCCGAACTCGAGGAGGTGGCCGCGGGGGCGGGTCGTCCCGCTCGGCAACGCACCACCACGTATGGCCGGATCCCTGACGAGCGCTTTCGCGCTGCCCGGGGCCGCACCGTCCGGGCCATGCTGCCGGTGGTGTCCTGACACCCGCCAAGTCCTGATCATCAAAAACTACTCTCCGTATCCGAATGGGCTGGGGTTGCCGAGTCTGGTAGCTGATCGGTCTACGTTCGCGGCGGTTGCCCGAGCTCAGACCCTCCCCTTTTAGGGGTGTATGCCCTTTAGGTCTGGGCGGGATAATGCCGTTGTCGCGACCAATCTGATCGCGCAGAGTGACGGAAAGGAGGGTTGCGCGGACCCTCGGCGACAGGTTGTAGTGACTGTGAGCTATGGTCTCATCGCTGGTTGTAGAAGATGTTGCGACGGTGGGGTTGACGCGATCGAGTCTGGAGCGTGTAATTACCGGCGTGTCATTCCCCCCGCTGGCGGGGTTCGTGCGGTAGTGCGTCGCCTGACCGGTGTGGAAACCAGTCACCTGCGCGCCGGCGCCCAGGGGTGGCCGACCGCACCGCGACGGGTCTGGAGGAGTCCACATGGAGCACGCCGACGCGGGCGTCCACACTGTCCTCGCGGACGTCGAGCGTCCCGCTGAGCATGACCCGTTCGCTGATCACCCCGGGCGGGTGCTCACCGAACGCCACACCCGGGCCACATCCGAAACGGTCCCGCGGGCGCGGGTGCCGGCCACGGCCGCTCCCGTCCCCCCCGCGTTGACCAGTCGGTCCGTCGCCGAGGACACCGACCTCGTCGAGGACATTGACGAGGTCGACGATGTCGACGAGGTCGGTGACGACGAGGCCGACGAGGCGGAGACCAAGGACATGGAGGATCTTGGTGGATCGGCCGGGAGGTCCGCCCTCGCCCAGGTGATCGATCTGGGGATGGGGGACCTTCTCGGCGAGGCGATGGAGTGGCAGGAACGCGCGCTGTGCGCGCAGACCGACCCCGAGGCGTTCTTCCCGGAGAAGGGCGGTTCGACCCGCGAGGCCAAGCGCATCTGCTCGGGCTGTGAGGTCCGGGCCGAGTGCCTGGAGTACGCGCTGGAGAACGACGAGCGGTTCGGGATCTGGGGCGGCATGTCCGAGCGGGAGAGACGCAAGCAGCGACGCCGAGCGGTCTGATCCCGCCCGGTGACCGGCGGTCGGCGTATGATGGGCGATCCGGGCACGTCACAGGCGGCCACGGTCGCCGCGGTGACCGCTCTGCCCGATGATGCAGGGCCGCCGGTCGTCGCGGTCTGCGTGCTCGGTCGAGGGGGTGGTGGACCCGCCGCCGCCGCCCAGGTCCGGGCCGCCCTGCGTGCCCAGACCAGACCACCGGACCGGGTCGTCGAGGTGCGGCTCGGTGGCGGGGGAGGCGTTCCCCGGCAACGCGCGTCTCCCCTGGACGGGGACGGTCGCCTCCCGTCCGCCGACCGTCCCGTCGATCCCGGCGCCGACGGCGCGGATGCTCAGGCCGGTGACCCGGTCGTCGAGCCCCTCGTCGTCGAGGTGCCGTCCGCCACACCGTTCGGCGCCGCCGTAGTCGTGGGGCTGGCTCGGCTGGGGAACCTACCGGAGCACGGATTCGTCTGGCTCCTCGACGACACCGCGATCCCTGCCCCAGGCGCGTTGCACACCCTGCTGGCCTACGCCCGGCTGGACCGGGGTGCCGCCGTCCTCGGTCCCAAACTGCTCGCCCGCGCTCCGGAATCCGCCCCACTCGCCGAATCCGCCCGGCCGGCCGAATTCGCCCCGGCGGCCGGAGCGGGCGGTCCCGCCGGATCGACGGGTGCGCGGTCCCGGCCGGTGACGAGACCCCGGGTGGTTGAAGCCGGGGTGAGCGTCGACCGGGCCGGGCGACGGCATACCGGAATGTGCCCGGGTAATGATGATTATGGTCGGTGTGACGGGGTACGTGACGTCCTCGCCGTCGCGTGTTCGGGCACCCTCGTGCGGGCGGTGGTCTGGCGTCTGCTCGGTGGACTCGACCCCGAGCTCGATGGTGGTCATGACATCGATCTTGGCTGGCGGGTGGCCCGTGCCGGCCTACGGGTCGTCGTCGTCCCGTCGGCCACGGCGACCGTGGCCTCGGCCTCGGCCTTCCCCGGGGCATCGGCCGACCGCGCGGGGGCTCTACGGGTCCGGCTGGCGAACACGGCGACGGTGCTGTTGCCGGCGATGGTGGTCGCCCTGCTCGTCGGAACGGCCGTGCGCACCCTCGGCCTGCTCCTGCGCGGCCGACCCCGGGCGGCGCTCGCCGAGCTCACGCTCGCCGGTACCGTGCTGGGGCGGCCACGGCAGTTGCGCCGGATGCGTCGGCGCGCCGCCTGCACGTGGGCGGTGCCGCACCGGGCCGTCCGCCCGTTGTTCCCGGCCCGCCGCCTGCCGTGGCGGCGCGGAGCCGGCGCCGAGGATCTCCTCGATCGGGCCGGAGCCGCCGAAGACGTCGCCGACACCACCTTGGTGGTCACCGGGCCCAGACCGGATGCGCACCCGCGCCGGCCGGCCTGGCCGCCGATGACCCTGGCGACCCTGCTGGGTGCCGTCGGGCTCCTGGCCATGCGGGGGATGCCGGCGGACATGCTCGGCGGGGGCCTGCCGCTCCCGACCGGCAGCCGGAACCTGTGGTCGGCCGTGTGGTCCGGATGGGCGGGGGCGCCCGATGGACCTCTGAGTGGTCCCGGGCCGGCACCCCCTTTCACCGCGCTGTTCGCCGCGGCGGCCACTCTGCTGGGGGAGAGGCCGGCGCCGGCCGCTTGGATCCTGCTGGCGGCCGGCCCGGCGCTCGCGGGCCTGAGCGCCTACCGGGCGCTCGCCCGGCTGGAACCACATCCGCTCGCCCGGTTCGGGCTCGCCGCCGGCTACGGGTTGAACCCGGTGATGACCGGGTCGGTCCTCGCCGGCCGCACCGACACCGTGGGCGCGGTGATCGGCCTTCCCCTGGTGCTCGCCGCCGCCGACGCGGTCCTGCGGGACCGGCGGGACGGCTCCGGCTTTGGCTTTGGCTTTGGCGTCGGCGGGGCGCCGGGCCGGCCGGTGTGGACGCTCGCGGTCTGTCTGGTCGGGTTCATCGCCTGCGCCCCGTCGATGCTGGTCATCGCCTGGGCGGGCCTGGTCGTCGTCGCGTTCCTGACCGCGCGGTCCAGGCTGCCCGCGATCATCGCCGCTCTGCTCGCGACGATCATTCCGGTGCTTCCGGACCTGTGGCTGGATCCCGTCGCCGTCCTCGCCGAATCGGCGATCGCCCTGGCCAGGCTGCCCCAGTACTCCCTGGCCCTGCTGGCTGGTGCGGACAGCGGACCCAGTGCCGATGTGGCCGGCTTCGTCGGTGGATGCCTGGCCTGCTGGTTGTTCGGCCGCCTCGCGGGCCGGGGGCGGGGCCGTCGGCGGCGCACGGCCGTGCTGGTGGTCCTTCCCGTGACGCTGCTCCTCCTCGTCGGGCCGCTGATCCTTGCCGCTCGGTTCCTGGCCGTGGATGTATCTCGGCCCGACGACACCACAGGGGCGAACCCGGCCGGCGTCGAGGGGGCCAGCCTCGCCCGCGCGGTCGCGGCCGTGACCCGCGCCGCCGGCCCGGGTGCCCGCGTCCTCGTCCTGCACCAACCGGCCTCGGCCAGAACGATCCGGTACACCCTGGCCTCCGCGTCCGGGCCGACGTTTCCCGAGACCGGCGCCCGCACCCCGCGGCGGTCCAGTCGGTTCCTCGCCGACATGGTCGCGGACCTCGCCGCCAACGGTGGCCGGGCAGCCGGCTGGCTCCCGCTTCTGGGCGTGACATCGGTCGCCGTACCCACGGCCGACTCGGCCTCTCAGCTCGTCGCCCGACTGGACGCGACGCCGTCCTTGATCCGGGATCGTCCCCGCCCGGGGGCGATCTTCTGGCGTCCCGCCGTTCCGGCCCGTGGTGCGACGGCTTCGGGAGAGCCCGGTGGGACCGGTGCGCCGCGACCGGACGCATCCGGGTGGGCGGGCGGACCCCTGGCCTGGGTGATGGAGTCCGATCGGGCTGATCGTCGTGAGCCGGTGGCGCGGCACGCCGCTCCCGCGGCGACGAAGCGGACAGCCCGCCCGATCGGTACAGCGCCGGGTGCTCCTCTCCTCCTCTCGGCGCCGCTGCCGCCAGCGCCCTCCTCGGTACGCCGGTTGGCCTCCGGCGAGCGGTTGCCCGCCCTCGCCGCCCGGTCCGGCCCGGCACGCTCCCTGGTGCTCGCCGTACCGGCGGATGCCGGATGGCACGCGTGGCTGGAAGGCCGGCCGCTGACTCCGTTCCGGGCGTGGGGCTGGGCAGCCGGATTCCGGCTGCCGCCCGACGGCGGTCGGCTCCGCATCGACCACGACCGGGCTTCACCCCACCGGGCCGTGCTGGGCCAGGCGGCGGCGCTCGCCGCGCTTGTCCTGCTGGGAATTCCCGTGCTGCTGGGAATCCCAGTCCTGAGGTCGCGGCGGATGGCTCCCCCGGCTGCAACGCAGCCGCGGCGGGTCGGGAAGGCTGAGCGGCCGTCGTGTCACGTCGTGGTCGTTTCGCGGACGGTCGTTTCGCGGATGGTGCTGCCGCTGGGGGTCCTCGGGCTGCTCGGGCTGACCGGGGCGTTCCTCGCCGGCACCAGCACCGGCACCAGCACCGGTGGTGCCGGTGCCGGGAAGGGACGGGTCTGGCCCCTGTCAGGCGCCATGCTGGCCTGCCCGGACCTGACGCTGGTGGCACCCGGTCCGGGCGGGCCGGGCGGGCGGGCCCGTGCGCTCGGCTTGGACGTGGCTGCCGGCGGTGGGCCGACGGGCCAGGTGCGGGTGTCCACGATGGGGTCCGAGGTTCCAAGCGAGGGGCTTGGACTACGGATGGACGTCCGCGGCCGGCGTCACCTGGACCTTCCGCGGCCCTCGGAGGGCAGCGCCGTCACCGGCGTGGCGGGCGGCCGTGGATCGATCCTGGTGACCGCCCAGGGCGCGTCCGCCGGGGGACTGTCGGCCACCGTGACGGCCCGGGAGAAAGACGGCGTCGGGTCAATGGGCGGCGTCGGGCCGATTCAGGCGCGTTGCGAGCCGTCCCGGGCCCGGGCCTGGTTCACCGGACCATCGACCGTGGCCGGTCGGGATCCGGTGGTGATCTGGTCGAATCTGGCAGCTGAACCAGCCCGGATCAATGTGCGGGTGCTTTCCGACGGACCGGCGACGTCGCCGCAGGACATCACCGTGCCCCCGGACCACGCGGTGATCCGGCGACTCGCGTCCCTCGCACCGGAGGCCGCCGCGACCGCGCTCGACGTCCAGGTGCGCTCCGGCCGGGTTCTCACCTGGGTCGCGGACCGGCCCAGCGCGGCGCGTGCGGACTCGATGCCGGGGGCGGACCGGGCGGGGCGCGCGGATCCGGTGAGCCTTGTCCCGAGCACCTCCGCCCCGGCCCGGCGTCTCCTGCTTGGCGGGGTCGTCGTCCCGGCGGGGTCCGCGTCCTCGACGGCGCACCTGGTGCTCGCCGCACCGTTGCGGGAGGCCACGGTGCGCATCACGATCCTCACGGGTACGGGTCGGCACACGCCGATCGGCCTGGAGGCCGTCGTCGTGCCCGCCACCGGTGCGATCATCACGCCCGTGCTGCTGCCGGCGGGCGCCGCCTCGGCCGTCCTGGTCGAATCGGCCGATGACGCACCGGTGCTCGCCGGACTGGCCGCACCGTCGGGCCGGGCGGGAGAGCGGTCGACCGGCTCGGACGGCGGATCCACCTGGGTTGGCGCCACCAGCCTTGATCCTCCGCTCGACCCGCGCGGGCTCGACGCGTATGGCCAGGCGGTCGGCCTCTCCGGGCCGACGGGGCTGGCCGCCGGGGCGGGATCCGCGCCGGACGCGGTCGTCTCCCTCCCGCCGGTGCCGCCCGGCGCGACCGGCGTCGTCGTGCTCGCCGCTCCGGCGGGAGCGGTCACAGCGTGGATCGACGGCGAACTGGTACGGGTGAGGCCGGGCACCGTCGCGACCGCCCGCATGCCGATCGGGCAGGCCGGTGGACGGCTCGTCGCGGTCGGCGGCCCGCTGGGGGCCACCGCCGTGATCGGCGATCTCCCCGGCACGCCGGGGGAGGGCCGGGCATCCGGGGATCCGCCCCGCGGGCCTACCCCCTCCGGCTCCACCGGCTCCACGTCGTCGACCGCCGTGTCGTCGATCTTTGGGATGTCCAAGCCCGTGATGCCGCGGAGCATCTCTACCGTCGTTCCGTTGTGGGGGGCGTCGAGGCTCCTCGACGCTCCGGTCTCCATCGAGGATCCCACCGTCCTGTATCAGCGCCGTTAGGGCCTGTTTGGGAAGTTTATCGGGGCAGCCATTCGTTGATC